>JADLAI010000056.1 GCA_020848295.1 Flavobacteriales bacterium | reverse complement strand
TGTGTTTCACCACCCTGGCCTTCAGTCCGTTCAGTGTGATCCCTTTGTCGCGGGCCGCGATGCCCATGATCGTCATCATGCAGCTGGCCAGTGAGGTGGCCAGCAGGTCCGAGGGGCTGAAAGCTTCACCCCGGCCCTGGTTATCGGGGGGGGCATCGGACAGGATGGTGCGTCCACTGCGGACGTGGGTGGCCTCCGTGCGTAGGTCTCCCAGATAGATGACATGTGCGGTATCCATGGGGAATGGCCTGGGGTACCAGGCCCGGCCAAGGTAGCGATGGCTTCGTAGCTTTGTTGATCGTTGCATCGATGCGGACAACCATTCTTCTCCTGTTGATCCTTTGTGGGGCACTTTCGGCAAGTGCACAGGAGACGATCTACGAGGAGACGCGTGTGCCTTACAAACGTGAGATGTATGGTGGAATCGTGCTGCACGGGGCGGGCTGGGGACTGCGGTTCGATCATGCCAAGTACCGCACCGCACGGGACCGCCGCCTCCTGGGGATCGAGGTCGTGGGGATGAAGCACCCCAAGGAGGTGAAGAGCTTCAACCCGTATTACGAGGATGCCCGTGGATACTTCTACGGCAAGTCGAACTCCCTGATGATCCTGCGGCCGACTTACGGGCGCAAGTGGCAGATCACCGATAAGATCCGACGCACCGGTGCCGAGGTGAACCTGCTCTGGGGCATCGGGCCCTCCATCGGCCTGCTGAAACCGGTCTATCTACAGATCGGCAAGCCGGATCGTATCCCGTACGAGAACATCGCGGTGGAGCGGTACGACCCGGCCATCCACGATGTGCAGAACATCTATGGCCGGGCCACCTGGTTCAACGGGGTGGGCGAGATCAAGCCGTACATCGGTGGCTTCGCACGGGCGGCATTGAGCTTTGAGTATTCGGGCGAGACCACCGGGCTCAAGGGCCTGGAGGTGGGTGCGACAATGGATGTTTACCAGAAGACAGTGCCGATCATGGCCGAACTGGAAGGGGTGCGCAACAAGCAGTTCTTCTTCGAGTTCTACCTGGCCCTGCAATTCGGAAAGAAGTACGTGCAATGAGCGAGAAGGTAGAGACGCTGGAAGGGGCGGCAAGGGTCAGGAAACCGGATTGGCTTCGCGTGAAGCTTCCCACGGGCGAGAACTTCCGGAAGGTGGCGGGCATCGTCAGTGAACACAAGCTGCACACCATCTGCCAGAGCGGCAATTGCCCCAACATGGGGGAGTGCTGGGGCGCAGGCACGGCCACCTTCATGATCCTGGGCAATATCTGTACGCGGAGTTGTGGTTTCTGTGCGGTGGCCACGGGAAGGCCCGAGGCCGTGGATCCCTTCGAGCCGGCGCGGGTCGCGCGCAGTGTGGAGCTGATGGGGGTGAAGCATTGTGTGATCACCAGCGTGGACCGCGATGACCTCAAGGATGGAGGAAGTGACATCTGGGCACGCACCATCCGGGCGATCCGTCGCCGCACACCGGCCACCACCATGGAAACGCTCATCCCCGATTTCCAAGGCAAGTGGGAGAACCTCGCCGTGGTCACCGATGCGGCCCCCGATATTCTGTCGCACAACCTGGAGACGGTGCGTCGGCTCACCAAACTTGTGCGCATCCAGGCGAAGTACGACCGCAGCCTGGAGGTGCTGATGCGTTCGAAACGGGCGGGCTTACGCACCAAGAGCGGCATCATGCTCGGTCTCGGTGAGAGCGACCAGGAAGTGGAGGAGAGCATGGATGACCTGCGGAGCGTCGGGGTCGACATCCTCACGCTGGGTCAGTACCTCCAGCCCACCAAGGCCCATCTGCCGGTCGCGGAGTTCATTCACCCGGATCGTTTCGCACGCTTCAAGGAAGTGGGCATGGCCAAGGGTTTCCGCTACGTGGAGAGCGGCCCCCTCGTTCGCAGCAGCTACCACGCCGAGAAGCACCTGTTCTGAATTGAGGGGGATCGCACGCACCGGGCATTCTTTCATTCACGGTCGCCGGGCACGCGTTCGCATGTTCGCGGCATTCAATACCATTCGCACATGCTACGCGTAGCCATCAATGGATTCGGCCGCATCGGGCGGGTCACCGCACGTCTACTGCAAAGCAGGAACGACATCGAACTCGTGGCCGTCAACGACCTCACGGACAACACCACGCTCGCGCACTTGTTCAAGTACGATTCGGTGCATGGCGTGTTCAAGGGCGAGGTGGGTCACGATGCCGAACACCTCATTCTGGGAGGCAAGCGGATCAAGGCCTTTGCGGAGAAGGATCCGGCCGCGTTGCCGTGGGGCAAGCACGGGATCGACCTGGTGATCGAGAGCACCGGGCTCTTCCTCACACGGGAGAAGGCCTCGGCACACCTGAAGGCCGGAGCGAAGAAGGTGCTGCTCTCGGCTCCCGCCAAGGATCCCGATATCAAGACCGTGGTGCTCGGAGTGAACGACCAGCTGCTCGACGGAACGGAAACGATCATCTCCAATGCCAGTTGCACCACGAACTGCGCCGCGCCCATGATCCTGGGTGTGCTGGAGCTGTGTGGCATCGAGGACGGGTTCATTACGACCGTACACAGCTATACCGGCGACCAGCGCCTGCATGATGCACCGCACAAGGACCTGCGCCGTGCCCGTGCCGCAGCGGTGAGCATGATCCCCACAACCACCGGAGCGGCAAAGGCCATCACCCGCATCTTCCCGGAACTCGAGGGTCGCTTGGGCGGTGGCGGGATACGCGTTCCCGTGCCCGATGGCTCCATCACCGACATCACCTGCCGGGTAACGAGCCTGAGGACCGCGGAGGAGATCAACGCCTACTTCAAGTCGTTGGCCGAAGGCCGCTTAAAAGGCATCCTGCGCTACACCGAGGACCCGATCGTAAGCGTGGACATCGTGGGCGACCCCCATAGCTGCATTTTCGACGCACAGCTCACCAGCGTGGTGGGCAACATGGTCAAGATCATGGGCTGGTACGACAACGAGTACGGCTACAGCAGCCGCTTGGTGGACCTGGTGGGGCGTCTGGGGTAGTGGGAGTTGTTCAGGTAGTGGTTTATTGATGTTGGTGTGGACTAAAGTTTGATGGCCGCCATAGTGGCTTGAGAATGGGGGATGAATTCCCCTGAAGGGTGGCGGACTTTCGGGTGAAAGGGGGCCTGTCCGACCACTTGCTCATACGCTTTCACCACCTGCGCGATCGTGCTGTGCGTATGGTGGCCTGCTAAGGAGTTTTGGCCGGTCACCCAAATGCAGGCTCCGATGGCATCACACCACCACGATCTCAACCAACTACTCCAACGCAGGGTGGCTCTAGCAATGGATGTCGTGCGCATACTGCCTGGACAGTGGTGCTATGTCTACCACGGTCGGGAAGGCCGAATTGTACAGGCGCGCGGTTTTGTCTCATCATCTGATACACAGGAAGATGGCCTGATACCCATGGTGTCCGCTCATTCCGATGACGGCTGGGCCCTCAAAAGGCTGAATACAATGATGGCCGAACCCATCACGGGTTTTCATCCATCACACGTCGCTTCCCTGGTCCTGACAACAAGATGTCGCATCGACAATGTGGATGGTGGCAAAACCTGCGTGTTGCGGCGGGTCATGGCCTGCGAGATAGACGTGGTGGCCGGTGGCATCGCTAGCACATTGACTATGTGCATGGACATCAGTAGGCTTGCTTGGCACGATCAGATGGCTTTATTGCCCAGACCTGCGGCCGGTTCTTCCGAGGGCCTATCCTATCGGCCTTCATGCCGCGAGATGGAGGTCATCCGTGAGCTGGTCAAGGGACGAAGCAGTAAACAAATTGCCGTTTCGCTCAATATCAGTCTGCATACCGTGAACGCGCACCGGCGCAACCTGTTGGCACGGACCGGTTCGGAAAATGCGGTACAACTGGTGCGTCATGCCGCTGAACAAGGCTGGATCTGAATCCTGGAAAATACCTATTTGTAACTATTGTTCTATTGTTGGCGCTCCGATCTCTTTGCGTAGTATTGCTAATCGATACCGAATGCAAAATCCCCACAAAATGATAAGTATTGGATTTTCACGTGCTTTCAATGTTCTGCTGAGATACGGAATGAGGCCCCCCGCTTTTCTGTCGAGCCTGGGAGGGCAGAAGGCGCGGTCAAGTCGATCGAAAAGGAAGGGGGGCACACCTGTTATACTGGGTATGGTTCTTGCGGCCATAGGTCTTGTTTCGGGAGGAGAGTCGGTAGCCCAACAACAGGACAACTGTTTCGAGGCGGGCAACCTCGCCATCGGGGGGGGGGGGTCAAGGCATCGGAACGTACAGCACGGCACCGGCGGCCATCAACACTGCCACGGCTCAGCCTGGCGAGTTCTTTGCGTATACGCCATTGCTCTCGGGCCGCAGCCTTTGGTGGCGCTTCACACTGCCCGCGCCACGGCGTGTGACCCTGTAGCTTTCCAATACGGGCTTCGGCAACAACAGCGATGTGGCTGGACCTGCGCCGAGTGAACAGCGCACCCCGCTACATGATCATCGATACGGACCTGAACATCGTGACCATCGCTGCACGATTCCCCTCATCGGGAGAGTTGCAAAAACTCTTCTGAGCCACCAACCACCCACCCATGCACGCCACTTGCTCGATTGTACTACGCCTACCCGCCCGTAGTACGGAGCTTGGCCACCTGAGACCATCCTCCATGCGAACACGTCCCCTCTTCTACGCGCCCAAAGCACTGGCAATCGCCATCGGGCTGCTGATCGGACCGGCCCTGTGGGCCCAGCTACAGGACGACTGTCTCAACGCTGGCGTCATCCCTATCGGGGCAGGCGGTTACGGCATCGGCACGTACAGCACGGCAGCAGCGGCCATCAACACCGCCACGGTGCAGCCCGGTGAGTTCTTCTCGTACGCACCGCTGCTGTCGGGGCGTAGCCTTTGGTGCCGCTTCACCCTACCCACGCCACGGCGTGTGACCCTCCAGCTTTCCACTACGGGCATCGGCAACAACAGCGATGTGGGCTGGACCTGCTACCGGGTGAACAGCCCGGCCGACTGCTTGCCTGGCTACAATGAGGCGCAGGCAGCCTTCTTCACGCCCATGCAGAGCACCAGTTCTTCAATCG
>JADLAI010000055.1 GCA_020848295.1 Flavobacteriales bacterium | reverse complement strand
TGCGGGCCGCGTTGGCGGAGAGGGAGGGATTCGAACCCCCGTTACCCTTGCGGGTAAAGCGGTTTTCAAGACCGCCGCATTCAACCGCTCTGCCACCTCTCCAGGTCTGCTGGCAACCACCTTTCTGGTTCTGCCGCGGCGGCGCGAATGTAGTGCCTTGCCTCCGGCGGACGATATTTGCCCAATGGCGTTGCGCTTGGAGTTCCTCGGCACCGGTACCAGCCAGGGGGTGCCGGTGATCGGTTGCCGCTGTGCCGTCTGCACCAGCACCGACCCGTATGACAAGCGCCTGCGCTCGTCGGTGTGGATCACAGCGAGCGACACCCGCATCCTCATCGATGCCGGTCCCGATCTGCGGCAACAATTGCTGCGCGGGGGCCATGATCGTCTGGATGCTGTACTGCTCACGCATGAGCACATGGACCATGTAGCGGGGATCGATGAACTGCGTGCCTTCAACTTCACGCAGCGCCGGGCAATGGACCTGTTCGGCCAGCCTCGCACACTTGATGCCGTTCGGCACATGTACCATTATGCCTTCTCCGAGGTGCGTTATCCCGGTGTGCCGGAGCTGAACCTGCGACCCATCGGAACCGACACCTTCCACATTGGACCGGTGGCGGTGACACCCGTGGAGGTGATGCATGAACAACTACCGGTCCTGGGCTTCCGGATCGGGGACCTCGCCTACATCACCGATGCCAAGACCATCGCTCCTGCGGCACGCGATCGGTTGCGAGGCCTCGATGTACTGGTGTTGAACGCGTTGCGGATCGACCCGCACCGTTCCCACCTCAACCTGCGGGAAGCCCTTGCCGTGGTGGAGGAGCTTGCCCCACGCCGCGCCTATTTCACCCATATCAGCCACCTCATGGGCCGCCATGATGCGGCATCCCGAAACCTCCCTCCTGGCGTACAGCTGGCTTTCGATGGACTTTTGGTGGAATCGGATCCGGCGCCATTTTCCGTCCCATGATCGGAAGGCTGGACCGATCGGCTTGGATACAAGGACCATGCTCCCGATCTTCGTCATTCACCTAACGCGATACATGCACATCCGTACGCTCCCTTTCCTGCTCCTGACAGCCTTCCTGCCGACCACCGTCGCCGGCACCGCCCAACGCCCAAGTGAGACACAGGAGGTCACCTTCATCACCAACAACAAACGACTACCGGACCGGGACCGCCAAGCGGAATTGCGGCACTGGGGTGGATGGCCCGCGTTCAAACAACTTCATCCTCGATGGACTGCCGAGTTCAATGAGGAGACCGGCCTACCGCGTCGCGCCTATGGTGATCCGATCCCTACGGTAGGGGCTACGCCTGCTGACCGGGCTACGGCCTTCCTTGCACAGGAACTGGCCGGTTACCACCTGCCCCTGCACGAGTTGGTGCCGGTGGCCACGGCACCTGGGAAGAAACTGACCTACGTGCATTTCGGGCAATTCCATGCGGGTCTGCCCGTGTTGGGTACGAAGGTGCAGGTGAAGCTGGATGCGTCCCAGCGCGTGATCGCGTTCGCTGCTGATCTCGCAAAGGACATCAACGTATCATTGATCCCCACGGTCCCGGCCAGCACGGCGACCGCTAATGCCCAGCAAGGACTCACCGGGGTGGTGGCAAGTACCGAACAGGGACTGGCCTTGCTTTCAATGGCCGTTGCTGGTCGTCAACAGGTGCGGTTGGTGCATCGCGTCCTGGTGACCACCCAACGTGGCGATACACCCGGGCGCTACGCATGTCTCGTGGATGCACAGGACGGAAGGCTCCTGTACCGGGCCAATGAGGTGCGTAATTGTGGACACGAGGATGGGAATGACGATGCCGGTGTGGAACTCTCCGTGAGCACCCTGGCTTATCCGGGAAGCCCGCTTCAAGCGCCCACGGTGCAGGCTTTACCTGAACTGAACGTGACCATCAATGGCACCTTGTTCCAGACCGACGTGACCGGCTACCTCAATTCGGGCGTGGCAGGTCCGGCAACAGGCATCGTGCAACTGCGGGGGCGTTGGGCCGCCGTGCGCACCAATACGGTGACCCCTCAATACACGACCTCCCTGAACGAAGGTCTGAACCCGCTCACCTTCAACAACAACGCCAACCTGCGCGAACGTTCGGCTTACATCTACGTGAACCAGATCCACGCCCACATGAAGAGCGTGTTGCCTGATTTCACCGGGATGGACTTCCAGATCGCTGCCAACCTGGACCTGACCACCGACAATTGCAACGCCTTTTACGACGGCACGGCGATCAACTTCTACGCGGAGGCCAACAACTGCCGTTCCCTGGCCACGATCAACGATGTGGTGTACCACGAATATGGGCATGGCATCAACGACAAGTTCTACCTCTCCCTGGGAAGTAGCTTCACGAACGGTGCCATGAACGAAGGATATGCCGATGTGTGGGGCCTCACCCTCACGCAGAGCCCGGTCCTTGGGCTGGGGATCAACCTGGACAACCCCAACAGCACCGTGCGCCGGTACGATCAGGATCCGAAGGTGTACCCTGACCATATCATCGGTGAGGTGCATGCCGATGGCGAGATCATCGCCGGTGCGTGGTGGGACCTGTATGGGGAATTGGAGGATATGGCGTTGACCCTCGACCTGTTCGCGCAGGCCTATCCCGGACTCCAGGCCAACACGTTCAACGGGAACGAAGGGGTGGCGTACCGCGATGTCCTGCTCGATGTGCTTCAGGCCGATGATACCGACGGCGACATCACCAACGGCACACCGAACGGTGAAGCGATCGTTACTGCCTTCGGCCGCCATGGCATCACCCTGATCAGCGGGGCCGAGCTCTACCATGACGCCATCCAGTCGCGTGCTGCGGATGTCGTGATACCGGTGGAGGCCCAACTCATCATCCAATTCCCTGCCACCCTGTACTTGCAGGATGCGAGCCTGTTCTACAAGGTGAACAATGCGACGGAGTGGTCCAGCGTTCCGATGACCACTGCTGGTGAGGGTGCGTATACCGGCAGTATACCGGCCCAACCCGCAGGTACGTTGATCTCCTACTACATGGCCTTGCGCGACATCTTCGGTCAGACCAGTTCGGTTACACCCATCGCTGCCGATCGCATCGATCCCGGTCTCCCATACCACATCCTCGTGGGTTATGATCTGGTGGCTACGGAGAATGCGGATGACCAAAGCGAATTAGGACCCTGGCAGGAGGGCCAGCCGGAGGATAACGCGATCACCGGCCATTGGGAGTTCGGTACACCGGTGGGTTCCTACAATACACCTGGGGACTTGAGCACCGTATGCCAACCGGGGACCCAGCACACCGAAGGCGGTGAATATTGCTGGTATACCGGCAATGCGGCGAGTGTGAATGATGGGCTCGGTGAAAATGATGTGGATGAAGGAAGTACCACCCTGTTGGGACCGGACATCGATGTAAGCAGCATGGTGGCCCCTGCGATGAGCTACTGGCGTTGGTACACGAACAACCCGCCATCCGGCGCCAACCCCAACGCCGATTGGTGGCAGGTGTACGCGAGCGCCGATGGCGGAACGAACTGGGTACCGGTGGAGGACACGAAGACCGGCCAGCGGTTCTGGCGGCGGAATGTGTTCCGTGTGGCCGATGTGCTCGGCGAAGATGCCACACACATCAGATTGAAATTCATCGCCAGCGATAGCATCCGACCAGGCCTGGAATTGGACGGTGGGAGTCTGGTCGAGGCGGCCATCGATGATGTGGAGCTTTGGGATGCGCAGATCCCGGACGGTATCGAGGAGGGGAGCAGTGCTTCCGGGATCTCCATCTGGCCTTCGCCGGCCCACGATCAAGTGACCATGGTGACCCATGTTCCTTTGGCACAGACCATGGTGTTGGAGGTGGTGGACCCCACCGGTCGTTTGGTGGCGGTGCCTCAGCCCGTTCGTAGCGACCGGACGATGATGGACGTTTCCGGATTCGCCAACGGCCACTATGTGGCACGGTTGCGTTGGGCCGGAGGTGCCGTGGAGCAACGGTTCACCGTGCTCCATTAGCGCCCATGGCAGTTGTTACTCCATTTCGCCGTAAGGGCTGGTCCATGGATGCGCTGCAATTGTTTCGCAGTGCGATACGACGGGTTCGTTGTCTAACGGGGACTACGGAACGAGCCCGGCTGTGAAGCAATGCGGAATATGGGCGAGCGGATCAGGTGGATATGCATGGCGAAAGGGTATTGGATCCCATGAGGGCATACCCCTCGCCAAGGAAGCCCCGATGGTCGACCATCGGGGCTTCCTCGTTACCTGACCAGGATGGGCCAGGTGGCGTGGTGGGCCGATGCCTGGAGGCAGACCAGGTAGAGGCCCGGAGTCATTCCTTGCAGATCGATGGCGTTCGGGTGATCCACCATGGACAGTGTGCGCACCGTGCGACCCATGCTGTCCAGGAGACGGCCCTGTGTCCATGGCTCAGACGGAAGTTGAAGTTGCCCATTGGAGAGCACAGGTTCCGAGCGCGGCTTGATCGCGGTGGTCAGTTGCTCCAGCAGGATGTTCACCACTTCCTGCTGGTCCAGGCCTTGGTCGTACAGGCGCACGTCGTCCACCCAACCACTGAACGGACTGGCTCCGGTGCTGAGGGCAGCGATCGATGCCGGTGCCTGTGGATGGTAACCGATCGATCCACTGGTCGCGGTCTCCGCCATCAAGGCTCCATTGAGGTAGATGCGCATCGTGCTGCCGTCGTAACTGCCAACGATATGGTACCAGGCACCGCCAAGCACGCTGGATGGTGCGGTGGTGAGCTCGGTGGTGGATGGGCCGGTGCGCAACCGGAAACGAAGGGCATTAGCACCCACGAAGGTCATGGACCAGATGTGGTCCTGTGCGCTTGGACCGACTGTTTTCGCCATGAGCGTGCGGTCCATGCCGGTCACGAAGTCCGGGCGGATCCAAAGCGACAGACTGAACTCGCCGGTACCGGTGGTCAGGTCGCACGGGCCGAGGAGAATGCGGTCATCCACTCCATCGAATCGGCATGCCCCGCCGTGGTGCCCTTGGCCCGGCGCCCACATCGCGCCACCTTGCAGTGTCCCGTTCTGGCCGATGATCAGCTCCTGGGCCACGGGGCCGCTGTTGGCATCCAAGGGCCAGTGGTACTTCGGTGCGGGTTGGGCCAGCGCTGCCAATGGAAGCAGCCAGGAGGCCAGGGATAGGCGTGCGGTCATGGGGTGGTGGCTTGGTGCTTCGCGTTACGCGCGGGTCCGCCACCGGGTTCATGTATTTCGACCAGCGTGGTGTTCCGGTGGACCGGTCACACCCCGATGCCTACGATCATACGAATGGCCGGTCCTCGTGCAGGCAGTTCGCCAGCTCGCGGTACACGCTGCGCACCTTATCGGCCGTGGGTTCCTTGCCGGTGTGCCGCACGATCCGTGCTGCCAGGCAACCATGTTCCAGGATATGGGCCATGTGCTGGCGGCAACCATCGCTCAGGTCGCCGTACAGTTCCACGAAGAGCAGTTGCCACAGCTCCCTTGCCGTCATGCGCTCCTGTTTCATCCGGCCGAACATGAGCAGGTAGTCGCGATTGGCGATCCGTGCGTTGCCGGCATCCTTGATCACCTGTAGGAAGAGCGGCAGCAGGTCATCCTCGCTCCAGGCTCGTTGCAGGTACGTGCTCACCCAGCGGCCAGTGGTAAGGGCCTTCAGCACGGCCACGATCATCTCCGCGATGGCCAGGTCGGCACTGGGGCATTCCTGGATGTCGATCAC
>JADLAI010000054.1 GCA_020848295.1 Flavobacteriales bacterium | reverse complement strand
CTGGAGGGTCGCACCAAGCCCTTACGCATCGAGCTCGTCCGATCACTATTGATCCTGTTGCCATGAACCGCGCAGAGGAAGAACAAGCCGTACTCGCCCCGTTGCGTGAACTGCCCCCGGAGGTCAGCTTGGAACAGGTGCAGGACATGGTGGCCGCATTCCCCTTGGGCATGGGCGCCGTAGCCTGGCTGATCCATACGTTGAAATTCAACCTGAACACCTTGCTCATGACCACCATAGGCACTCTTCTCCTTGGCACCGGCCTCTACCTCTTTTCAGGAAGCACACCAGCGGCCACGCCGGTCCCCGATGATGTTCCACGAAGGAATGAGACCGTGGTTCGAACACCGGCCGTGCCAGCAGCTACCGTTACCGCAGCCACACCGACGTTGCCCCGACCCGAGCAAGGATCGTCCGTCGTACCTGCTGCGAACCGGAGGACCGAGGACCTCCGCGTGGAAACGGAGACCGAGGCGCCGAAGGAAACCCCGGGATCCGGAACTCCTGTTCAAGAGACCACTGCACCGATGCCAGCGCCGGCCACGGTGACCGCGGCCGTTGCCAACGAGCGCATCTTCAACCTGTCCGGCTTCAACGGCATCGCATTGCGATCCAGTTCCGATGTGCGTGTGGAGGAAGGTGAATTCGCCGTGGTGGCCAAAGGCGAACAAAAGCAATTGGACATGCTCGACATCAAGGTGGAGCAAGGGATCCTGTCCATCGAACACGAAACTCGGCGCCGTATAAACCTGGGCATGGAGAAGGTGTTGATCACCGTGCGGCTCCCACGCCTGGAACAATTGATCGTGCATGGTTCGGGCAGCATCCATGTGGCGGAGTTCAAGAACACGCCTTCGCTTCAACTCTCCGTGATGGGCTCGGGTGACATCGATATGGCAGGTCCGATCGGAACCACGGAAATGAACATCCAGGTGCAAGGGTCGGGAGATGTGCTGTGCGCTCAATTGGAAGTGACCAACACCACCACGATCGATCTGATGGGCAGTGGGGACGTGCAAGTGGCAGGCGCCACCGATCGGATCCTGGTGAACATCATGGGCAGTGGTGCCGTGCATGCGGAGAACCTGATGGCGGGAAGTGGCAAGGTGAACCTGATGGGATCCGGCGATGCCTACTTGGACTGTAGCGGGCACCTGGAGTCCGTGAAAACGGGTTCAGGTACCATCCATAACACCGGGAGCGCTGGCCACAAAAGGTCACGAGGGGTCATGGAGGACGAGGACAGGTAGGCGTCCTTGGGATCGACCGGTCGTGGCGGTGCTCCCGAATATGGCTATACGCCCGATACCATGATGGACCCCAGGGCTGTCCGATCCGCCAGCTCACCTTCAGCATGACCTCACCGAGGAGTTCGCCTCGTGGCTCGGCCACCTGCGACCTCTTCGGGTGGTCCAGCGAAAAGAAGGTTATCTCCCGACCTGATCAGTGCTCCATGGGATCATTGTCCGACCCTTCGCTTGGAACGTGCGGTCAGCTGCATTGATCCTGTAATACCATTTACGCATTCAAGGCCGGCCAAGAGCCGCGCCGTGATCTTTTCGGAGGACGATACGCGAAACAGGTTGCGTAGCGGGGCCTACAGAACCTGTTTCGCGGAGAAGGCATCCGGAAAGAGGCCAAGTGGATCGGCTGGTATTGAATGCGTAGATGGTATAAACGCCGCCCGACTGCATCAACAATTCCGGGCGGTTCAACTTCTGGAATACCACCGATCCGTGATCGAGACAGCAGACCAGCACGGAAGGACGACTGGAAAGTATCACGCCGTGCAGAACCGGTGGCGTGGACTGAAGGGTGCAGGACGACCGGGGAGCCGTGTCTATCACACCTTCATGATATCCTTCTCCTTCGCCTCGATCAGCGCATCCACCTTCTTGTTGTAGGTGCCGGTGAGTTTCTCCACATCGCCTTCCAAGCCTTTAGCGGCATCCTCGGGCAGGCCATCCTTCTTCGCCGCCTTGATCGTCTCCATCGCTTTCTGACGGCTGCTGCGGATACCGACCTTGGCATGTTCCCCTTCGGCATGCGCGGCCTTTGACAGGGCCTTGCGACGCTCCTCGGTGAGCATGGGCACGTGGATGATCACACTTTCGCCGTTGTTGCTTGGGTTGAAGCCAAGGTTGGCACCGATGATCGCCTTCTCGATGGCGTCGATCATCTTCTTCTCCCAGGGCTTCACGAACAGCGTGCGCGCATCGCCCGTGTTCACGGAGGCGACCTGCGAAAGCGGCACCATCTGGCCGTAGTAGTCCACGCGCACGCTTTCGAGCATGCTGGGCGTGGCGGCTCCTGCGCGGATCTTCTGCAGCTCGTTGTCCAGGTGCTCAACGGCTTTGCGCATGTGTTCTTCGCAGGTCTTCAGTGCGGCGGTGGTGTCGATCATCGCTATTCGGTTCGGAGGCGCAAAAGTAAAGGGTGGTGCTGCACGGTCAGAGCGTAACAAGCGTGCCGACGGGTTCGCCGGAGACCAGGCGACCCAGGTTGCCCGGTTTGTTCATGTCGAACACGATGATCGGCAGCTTGTTCTCCTTACAGAGCGTGAAGGCGGTCATGTCCATCACGTTGAGGCCCTTCTTGTAAACCTCCTCGAAGGAGATCCGTTCGAACTTGGTGGCGCTCCGGTCCTTCTCGGGGTCGGCGGTGTAAATGCCGTCCACACGGGTCCCTTTCAGGATCACATCGGCCTCGATCTCGATGGCGCGCAGGCTGGCGGCGGTATCGGTGGTGAAGTAAGGATTACCGGTACCGGCGCCGAAGATCACGATCCGGCCCTTCTCCAAATGGCGCACCGCGCGGCGGCGGATGAAGGGTTCCGCGATCTGCTCCATCTTGATGGCGGTGAGCAGGCGCGTCTTGTATTCCTTGGCCTCCAACGCGCTCTGCAGGGCGAGGCTGTTGATCACGGTGGCGAGCATGCCCATGTGATCGCCCTGTACGCGATCAATGGCCCCTTCGGCCTGCATGCCTCGATAGATGTTGCCCCCACCGATCACCACGGCCACCTGCACTCCCTTGCTGGCGATGGCGATGATCTCATCGGCATACTGGTTGAGGCGCTCGTTGTCGATGCCGTAGGATCTGTTGCCCATCAGGCTTTCGCCGGAGAGCTTCAGGAGGATGCGTTTGTACTTGTTGGCCATGATCGGAGGTGGGGCAAAATAAGAAGAGGGAGGCCGAAGCCCCCCTCCCCTATACGATGTTCCGGTGCATCAGACGGTGAGCGAGTGACGCTTGAAGTCCGTTGCGGTGAGGTCCTTGTCCTGGCTCTTCAGGTACTGCTCCACGCTGAGCTTGTTGTCCTTGATGAACTCCTGGGCCAGCAAGGTGCTTTCCTTGAAGAACTTGTTCAGGCGGCCCTGGGCGATCTTCTCGGCCATGTCGGCAGGTTTACCCTCCTGGATGGCGAGTTCCTTGCCGATCTCCAGTTCCTTATCGATCACGCTCTGCGGGGTGCTCGCCTTGTCCAGGGCCACCGGACCCATGGCGGCCACTTGCATGGCCACATCCTTCGCGGCGGTCTCGAAACCGGGCTTGTTCAGGCCCACCACGCTGGCCACCTTGTTCCCAGGGTGGTTGTAGGCGTACACGAACGGGGCCTTCACCTCCGCGCAGGCGCTCACATCGATCTTCTCACCGATCACGCCCGTCTGCTCGATGAGCTTTTCGGCAACGGTCATGCCATTGCTATCGTAGGCGGCGCTTTTCAGGGCTTCCACACTGTTCAGCCCCTTTTCCAGGGCGATGGTGGCCATGCGTTCGGCCATGGCGCTGAAGTCGGCGTTCTTGGCCACGAAGTCGGTCTCGCAATTCACACAGACCAGGATGCCCTGGGTGGCCCCGGCGTTGGTCTTGGCGATCACGAGGCCCTCGGTGGCATCGCGGTCGGCGCGTTTAGCGGCCACCTTCTGGCCCTGCTTGCGCAGCACATCGATGGCGGCATCGAAGTCGCCATTGGCCTCGGTGAGGGCCTTCTTGCAATCCATCATACCTGCACCCGTGATCTGGCGCAGCTTGTTCACATCAGCGGCGGTGATTGCCATTGTGCTCATGGTTGTTGGTCGGGGGCCGATCGGGGCAGGGGTTCTCCCGCCCGTTCCGGCATTCCTGTCGTTATCCTTTATTGTCCTCGGAAGCCTCTTCACCGGCTTCCACCTCCGCTGCGTCCTCGGCACCTTCCTCGGTATCCGGCTCATCCACGGCGGTCTTGTCGTTCTTGCGCTCCTCGATGCCTTCGTTGATCGCCTGGATCATCACGTCAACGATGAGCTCGATGCTCTTGGTGGCATCGTCGTTGGCAGGGATCGGGAAGTCCACCTTGCCTGGATCGCTGTTGGTATCGACCATGGCGAAGGTGGGGATGTTCAGCTTCTTCGCTTCGGCCACGGCGATATGCTCCTTCACGATGTCCACGATGAACAAGGCGCTGGGCAGGCGGGTGAGGTCGGCGATGGAGCCGAGGTTCTTCTCCATCTTCTCCCGTTGGCGGCTCACCTGGAGACGCTCGCGCTTGCTCATGTTATCGAAGGTGCCATCGGTCTTCATCCGATCGATGGTGGCCATTTTCTTGATCGTACGGCGGATGGTACCGAAGTTCGTGAGCATGCCCCCGCTCCAGCGTTCGGTCACGTAAGGCATACCGGTGGGCTTCACCTTCTCGGTCACGATATCCTTCGCCTGCTTCTTGGTGGCAACGAAGAGGATCTTCTTACCGCTGCGGGCGATGCTCTTCATGGCCGCAGCGGCCTCGTCGAGCTTCACTGCGGTCTTGTTCAGGTCGATGATGTGGATCCCCTTCTTCTCGTCGAAGATGTAGGGGGCCATGTTGGGGTTCCACTTGCGCTTGAGGTGACCGAAGTGTACCCCGGCGTCGAGCAGTTGTTTGAATTCGAGACGTGCCATTTTGTTGTTGTTCACTTTCCTTGTTCCCGTTGGTACAGGCATCCCGCTGGTAGCCTTCGTTACCGAAGAGTCCAGCGGGATTGGATCCTGAACAAGCGTAGGGATCTTAACGCTTGCTGAACTGGTAACGCTTACGCGCCTTCTTGCGTCCGAACTTCTTCCGTTCCACCGCACGCGGGTCACGGGTCATGAGTTCTTCGGCCTTGAGTTTCGGTTTGTGCTCAGCGTCGATCTTCACCAGCGCACGGGCAATGCCCAGACGCACGGCCTCGACCTGGCCGGTGATACCACCGCCATCCACCGTGGCGGTCACATCGTACTTGCCCACCGTTTCGGTGAGGGTGAAGGGCTGCTGCAGTTTGTACTGCTGGCTGGTGACCGGGAAGTAGTCACCACTTTCGCGGCCATTCACGGTAATGACACCGGACCCTTCGGAGAGGACCACGCGAGCGACCGCGGTCTTGCGGCGGCCCAGGCTGTTGACAGCTTCCATCTTACTTGATCGTGTTCAGGTCGAACTTGCGAGGCTTCTGAGCGTCGTGTTTGTGGGAGGTGCCTGCCACGACATGCAGGTTGTTGAACAGCCGACGGCCCAAACGGTTCTTGGGCAACATGCCGCGCACCGCGTGCTCCAGGATGGCCTCGGGCTTGCGACCCAGGAGCTTCCGGGCCACCTCGCGGCGCTGGCCGCCGGGGTACATGCTGTAGCGCTGGTACTCCTTATCATCCAGCTTGTTGCCGGTGAATCGGATCTTGTCGGCATTGATCACCACCACATGATCACCGCAGTTCACGTGCGGGGTGAAGGTGGGCTTGTGCTTGCCGCGGACGATCATCGCCACCTTGCTGGCGAGGCGTCCAAGTACTTCATTCTCAGCATCTACCAGCAGCCATTCCTGCTGCACGGTGGCCGAATTGGCCATGCTGGTGGTGTGGGTCGTCGATGCCACGGTTCGTGGGTTTAAAAGGCTGGTTTCCCGGAAACGGGGTGCGAAGATAGATCCTTCTTCCGGAAAACCAACAACACCCTGTTCACCGAATGCGTGGATCGGTCCGTCAGACCACGCCGAGTTCCTTGCCCACCTTGCCGAAGGCCGCGAGCGCCCGATCGATATGGGCCTCGGTATGGGCAGCGCTCAATTGCACCCTGATCCGGGCGGTATCCTTGGGCACCACCGGATAGAAGAAGCCGATCACATAGATGCCCTCCTCCAACAGTCGGTCGGCCATGACCTGGCTTAGGCGGGCATCGCCCAACATGACGGGTACGATGGCGGCCCCGGCACCACGGGTCTTGAATCCGAGTGCTTCAATGCCCGATCGGAAACGGTCCACGTTCGCCTCCAGCCGGTCGCGTAGTTCGGTGGTGCGGCTCAACAGGTCGATCACGCGGATGGAGGCACCGACGATCGAAGGGGCCAGTGAATTGCTGAAGAGGTACGGCCGGCTGCGTTGCCGCAGCAGCTCCACGATCTCCTTGCGCGCACAGGTATAGCCGCCCATGGCCCCACCCAGGGCCTTGCCCAGGGTACCGGTGATGATGTCCACCCGACCGGTGACCCCACAATGCTCCACACTGCCCCGGCCGGTCTTGCCTATGAAACCCGCGGCATGGCATTCGTCCACCATCACCAACGCCTCATACTTGTCCGCCAGGTCGCACACCCCCTTCAGGTCGGCCACGATGCCATCCATGCTGAAGACCCCATCGGTGACGATGAGGATATGGCGTGCGCCATCCTTACGTGCGGTCCTGAGCTGCTGCTCCAGGTCGGCCATGTCGTTGTTGGCATACCGGTAGCGCATGGCCTTGCAAAGGCGCACCCCATCGATGATGCTGGCGTGGTTGAGCGAATCGCTGATGATGGCATCCAACTCGGTGAGGAGCGGCTCGAACACCCCTCCGTTGGCATCGAAACAGGCCGCATAGAGGATCGTATCGTCCAGCGAGTGGAAGGCGGAGAGCTTCGCCTCGAGTTCCTTATGGATGTCCTGTGTCCCGCAGATGAACCGTACACTGCTCATCCCATATCCGTGGGAATCCAGGCTGGCGTGCGCCGCCTGCACCACCTCGGGGTGCGAGGAGAGGCCCAGGTAATTGTTCGCACAGAAATTGAGCACCCGGTGGCCGTTCACGGTGATCTCCGCGCCCTGCTCACTGGTGATGATGCGTTCGCGTTTGAACAGACCGGCCTCATCGATGGTCTTCAGTTCCTGGCTCAGGTGGTCCTTGATGCTTCCGTACATGGAGGCAAAGGTGCGAAGCAGGAACGAGCCTGGGACATGGTGCCTGGGCCGTGCGGCCGGGGCCACGGCCGGCAAGGGCCTCACCGCTTCCTGAAATACCCGTTGGAGTATTCGTTCGCGTAGAGCAGGGAGACCTTTTCAGCCTTATCCTTGAAGAACTCGTCCGTGGCCCTCTTCACTCCGGGTGATCGGTATCCGCCGGGCAGCCCTTTGCGCGGATAGATGGCCGCATCATAATACACCGCGATCATGCCAATGGCACCGGGGGCCATCCGCTCGTAGATGTGAGGCAGCACATGCCGGGTGGACTCGTACAGGTCGCCGTCGATCAAGGCGAAACTGATGCGGTCCGGTAACTGCGAGGGGATGGTGTCCTCGAACCAGCCCTTGTGTGTGTGCGGCATCTTCAATCCCAGATCGTTGAACTTCCGGGTGAAAAGATCCAGGCCGGCGGCCATGTGCCCTTGTGCGTACACCCCGTCCTTGCTGTCATTGGCGGATAGCACTGGCAACCCCTCGAAACTATCGTAGGCATGCACCTGTTTCTCCGGTGCGAGCGCGGTGATGACCCGCTGCATCACGATCGTGCTGTCGCCGGCGTTGCAGCCCACATCGACCACATCGCCCGGCACCATGTTGGCCACGGTCTGCTCCAGCAGATGGAAGAGGTTCATGCGGGCCTCCACGTTGGCCATGTGGCCCGGCACCGGTGTGAGCTGGGCACCAATGCGCAGTTTGCGCAGGACCTTGTTGAAGAAGCGTTGCCGATCGGTGGGGGTGCGGTGGTCCCAGTCGAAGGTGGTGGCGATGAAAGCGTTGTCCATTCGGTATATCAACTATGGGGCCTCAGGCCGCGGCAAGCGATGAAGGGTCTTCCTTCTTCCTTGGGTCCCAATCGGGGATCTTCGGGTCGGTCCAGGTGGGACGTGGTCCAAGACCCATGTCCTTGGGCCCGTACCGGATCACCACGAAAGCGGCCACGGCCACTTCCACCCATACGAAGACCATTACCCAGCGGGCGTCGCCCTGATGGGCCACGGGTAGGGCGGGCATGATGTAGAAGGCGATGTTGCTGACCAGCTGCATGATCAGTAGGATCAACCCACTATGGGTCATGTTGTATACCCAGCCCAGCAGGATGGCCAGGCCCACCATGCTGAGCAGGAAGAAGTACCAGGGGATGCCATCGGGCACCCCTTCGCCCAGCAGTAGCATGGGCAGGTACCACAGCCCCCAGAGTATCCCGGTGATGGTACAGGAGACGAAGGCACTGTACTTGTCCTGTAGGCGGGTGGCGCAATACTTCATCCAGGTGGTCTCTTCCACCAGTGCGATACCGATGATGAACGGCATGCCGAAGAGCAGGTTCACGATGTGCATACGGTGCGCACCTCCTTCCGTATCGAACATCGGTTGGGCGGCACCGGGCCAGGGCAACCAGCCTGCCAGATCGGCGATGGCCCAGCCCACGTAACAGAAGAGGAATTTCCACGACCCTGCGAAGAGCCACCACTTACCAGGCACACGCCAGATGCGGTACGCGCCAAAGAGCTTGTACAGTCCTGTCCTACCCTCCAGGTACCATGTAAGCAGCACGGCGAAGACCAAAGGCCAGAACACCCGGAACCGGAAAACCATGTGGGCCTCCGGCGAATCGTGCATGCGTTTGCCCTCCACCATCAGCGACGAGGCGAACAGTACGATGGCGAACTGGATGGACAGGACGATCACGGCCAGTGTGAGCACTGGATAGCGGGAGATGAAGGATCGCATGGGTGGGTTCGACCTTGGTGTGACACAGCGAAGATGTGTCACGGGATGGCCTTGTACGTTCCCCTTGGGTCGAAAGTTCCTCAACAGGGGAGGGCTGGATCCGGCGTTCAGCCCTTGTCCACCACGCGCGGCACCTTGAAGTAGTCGCTGTCCTTCACCGGGGCATTGGCCAGAGCCTCCTGCTTGGTGATCCCGATCGAGGCGACGTCATCGCGGAGCACGTCCGCCTCATCCGTCATGAAGATGAGCGGTTCCACCCCTGTGGTGTCCACCTCGTTCAACTTCTCCACGAAATCGAACACGCGCTGCATGTCGGTCAGGAGCTGCGCCCGTGTGGTGGGGTCACTCACGTCCAACCGGGCCAGTTCGGCGATCCGGTCCAGGGTCTCCTCGGTGATCTTCATGGTCGCAGCAGCGGTTCCTCAATGGTGCGGAAGACGCGGTCGCGCAAAGGTACCAGATCGTCCATCGTCAGGCCCGCGGTAGGTACCGCCTCATGCACCACGGCCCGTGCGATACCCGGCCTGCCCCGGCTCATGAGCTCGGTGGGTTCACCGAACAGGCGCCAGTGATCGACGAAGGTGATGGGGACGATGGGCACCTGTTTCTCAATGGCCAGGCGAAAGGCGCCATCCTTGAATGGTTTCATCCGTGGAGTGAAGGCCGGGATGGTCCCTTCGGGAAAGAGCGCCAAGCTGGTGCCGCGATCGAGCGTACGGGCCGCTTTGCGGAAAGCCTTGGCGGCCTCCACACGACTGCCCCTGTTCACGGCGATGTTCATGCCCTTGAAGAAGATATTGAAAAGCGGCCAGCGCAACAATTCGTACTTGCCCATGAAGAGGAAGTAGGTGGGCACCACGTTGTACATCTGGATGATGTCCATATAACTGCTGTGATTGCAACAGATGATATAAGGGGCCCTGGGCAGTGCTGCCCGGCGTTCGATCCACACCGGGATGAACAGCGCGTATTGGAGGAAGAAGGCCCAGGCACGCTTCAGTCTGAAGGCGTGCTGGTACCGCTTCGGCCGGAAGAGCAGGATGCGGAAGGGAATGTAGAGCAAGGCCAAGGAGCCGAAGAAGACCAGGGTGAAGTAGAGCTTATACAGCCACCGCAGCGGCAGGAACAGCCACTTGAGCAACACCGACCGGCGCTCCTCACCTGGGACCACCCGTTGGTGCTCCGCGATCCTGGCTTCGACCCCCATGGAAAAGGACGGCGAAATTACTCGCGCCGGGATCCATCGGACGGTCCGCGTGGCAATGCCTGATGGCCAGGAGCCAGTGGTGCGGGCCTGCGGCTAACTTCGCCGCCCATGCCACGCATCCTCACCGGCATCCAAAGTACCGGCGTTCCACACCTGGGTAACGTGCTCGGCGCGCTCGCACCCGCCATTGCCTTGAGCCGGGACGAGCGGAACGACGCCTTCCTGTTCATCGCCGACCTGCACAGCCTCACCCAGATCAAGGATCCGGCGCTACTACGCGAGAACACGTATGGCGTGGCCGCGGCCTGGCTGGCCTGCGGGCTGGACCCGGAGCGCACGGTATTCTACCGACAGAGCGATGTGCCCATGGTGGCGGAGCTCACGTGGTACCTGAGCTGCTTCTTCCCTTACACCCGGCTCACACTGGCCCACGGGTTCAAGGATAAAGCGGACCGCCTGGGGGATGTGAACGCGGGCCTCTTCACCTACCCCATGCTGATGGCGGCCGACATCCTGCTTTACGATGTGGATGTGGTCCCCGTGGGCAAGGACCAGTTGCAGCATCTGGAGATGACGCGCGATGTGGCCGAGCGCTTCAACCACCACATGGGCGACACATTCGTGGTACCCGAGGCCCGGGTGGACCAGCAGGTGATGATCGTGCCCGGCACCGATGGCGAGAAGATGAGCAAGAGCCGAGGCAACACCATCCAGCTCTTCGCGGCGGAAAAGGAGCTCAAGCAACAGGTCATGGGCATTGTAACGGACAGCACACCGCTCGAAGCGCCCAAGGACCCTGACAAGGACAACGTCTTCGCCCTGTACAGACTGGTGGCCCCTGCCGATGCGGTGCAGCGGATGCGCGAGAACTACCAGCGCGGTGGTTATGGATATGGTCATGCCAAGAATGAATTGCTTGCCGCGATCCTCGATGGGTACGCTACCGAACGAGCGCGGTTCACCGAACTCATGGCCGATCGTGGTGAATTGGATGCCCGGTTGCGCATCGGTGCGGAGAAGGCGGCGGCGGTGGCCACGACCGTACTGGACCGGGTGCGTACGCGGCTGGGCGTTGGTCCGGCCTGAAGCAAGGGAACTACATTTGTAGCTTCCGCTCTCCTGCTCCAATGGAAAATCCATTCCTCGATTTCACCCATAGCCTGCTGCGATACGGCGTGCTATTGATCGTGGCCGCCGCTGGCCTGATCCATCTGCGCGGGCTGCTGCTCCAACGTCCGATCCTCAATTACGAACGCAGCCTGTCCATCTGGGCCGTGGTCCTCTGCCACGTCCAACTCATCGTGGGACTGCTCCTCTACATCATGTACTGGGGACGGATCTCCGACATGGCCGGGGAAGAGGGGCGGTTCTGGAAGGTGGAGCACATCGGGACCATGGTGGTCGCCGTGGCCTTGGTCACCATCGGCCGTGCCACCGCGAAACGGGCCACCACGGAGATCGCAAAGCAGAAACGCATTGCCATCTACTACCTCATCGCCTTGGCATTGATGCTTTGGGCCATTCCCTGGCCCTTCACCGACATCGGACACGGGCGCGCATGGCTATGAGGCGCACACGCATCCTGTTCATGGGCCTCGCCTTGCTGGTACTTGCCTGTGGCAGCACGAGTGGGGGGGGTGACGATGCCATGGCCTCCGGGGGATCACCGGGCAAGGCCCTGTACAACATGAACTGCACGCTCTGCCACGGGCGCGATGGTAAGGCGGGGCTGAACGGTGCGAAGGACCTCACGACCTCCACGCTCACCAAGTCCGAGATGGTCGCGATCGTACAGAACGGGAAAGGGGCCATGGCCGCCTACAAGCAATTGCTCACCCCGAAGGAGATCGAGGCGGTGGTGGACCACGTGCGCACGCTGGGCCGAAAGAAATGATCGATCCGTCGGAACTGAAGAACAAGGCGGAGAGCGCCGTGCTCATCGGCCTGGTGACCGACCACCAGGATGTGGAGCAGGTGAATGAATACCTGGACGAGCTGGAATTCCTGGCCACCACGGCCGAGATCAGCACCCTGAAGCGATTCACCCAGAAGCTGCACCGACCCGATGGCCGCACGTACATCGGCAGTGGCAAGCTGGCCGAGGTAAAGGCATGGATGAAGGAGAACGGTGCCGACTCGGTCATCTTCGATGATGAGCTCACGCCGGCACAGCAGCGCAACCTTGAAAAGGAGCTCGGCACTCCCGTCCTGGACCGGCCTCGGCTGATCCTGGACATCTTTGCCCGGCGGGCACGTACCGCACATGCCAAGACCCAGGTGGAACTGGCGCAGTACGAGTACATGCTCCCGCGCCTCACCAAACTGTGGACACACCTTGAGCGGCAGCGCGGTGGCACCGGCACCCGTGGCGGCGCGGGGGAAAAGGAGATCGAGACCGACCGCCGGCTGATCCGCGACCGCATCGCACTGCTCAAGGAACAGATCAAGCAGATCGACCGGCAGATGGCCACGCAGCGGGGCAACCGTGGCAAGCTCGTGCGCGTGGCCGTGGTGGGCTACACCAACGTGGGCAAGAGCACGCTCATGACGCTGATGAGCAAGACCGAGGTCTTCGCCGAGAACAAGCTCTTCGCGACCTTGGACACCACGGTACGCAAGATCGTGCTCGGTAATCTGCCCTTCCTGATGAGCGATACCGTGGGGTTCATCCGCAAGTTGCCCACCCAGCTCATCGAAAGCTTCAAGAGCACACTGGACGAGACACGCGAAGCCGATCTACTGCTGCACGTGGTGGACATCAGTCACCACAACTTCGAGGAACAATATGAGACCGTGCGGCAGACCTTGAACGAGATCGGTGCAGGAGGCAAGCCGGTGATCCTGGTCTTCAACAAGATCGATGCGTACCGACCCGCCCAGCACGACCCCGACGACCTGGCCCCCAAGCGTGTGGACCAGTATTCCCTGGAGGAGCTGAAGGAGACCTGGATGGCACGCATGAACGGCGAAGAGTGCATCTTCATCAGCGCCACAGCACGTTCCAACATCGATGGCCTGCGAAAGTTGCTGTATGATCGGGTGAAAGCGATCCACACTGCCCGCTACCCCTACGAAAGCGATCTGCTCTTCAAGGACAGTTACGAAGAAGGGACCGGAGATGGGGACACTCGTTGAACGAGCGATGGCACGACCCGCTCACGTGGCACCCGTGCGTTGACATGGCGGCCAAGCGCGCACCCGTGAAGAAGAAGAAAGCCAAGGGCGGCGGGGATCGCATCCCGTGGCTCAAGGTCGCCTTGTTCACCATCGCCTTCCTGCTGATCGGTTTCTTCGCCTTGATGCAGGCCGTGCGCAGCGGCGTGTTCGGTGCGTTGCCTTCGGAGGAAGAGTTGGCCTCCATCCGGCACGAACAGGCCACCCTCGTCCTGGACCGGGATGGAGCCTTGATCGGCAAACTCTTCGCCGAGGACCGAACGAACGTGAAGTATTCCGACCTGCCCAAGCACTTGATCGATGCGCTGGTCTCCACCGAGGATGCTCGCTTCTTCAGCCACCAGGGGGTGGATGGACGCAGCTACATCCGTGTGTTCTTCCGTACCCTGCTGGGCCGGGACAAGAGCGGAGGTGGTGGCAGCACCATCTCGCAGCAGATCATCAAGAACCTCTATGGTCGGGAACGGCACGGCCTGTTGACCATCCCGGTGAACAAGATGAAAGAAGCGCTGGTGGCGCAGCGTCTGGAGCGCATCCTGAAGAAAGAGGATGTCCTGGTGCTCTACTTCAACTCGGTTCCGTTCGGCGAGAACACATACGGCATCGAAGCGGCCGCCCAACGCTTCTTCGGCAAACCCGCCAAACGACTGAACGTGCAGGAAAGCGCTGTATTGGTGGGCATGCTGAAGGCGAACACCACGTACAACCCCAGGTTGCACCCCGCCGCATCCAAAGGCCGGCGTGACCAGGTCTTCGAGCAGATGGCGAAACGGGAGCACCTTACCGAGGCGCAGGTGGACAGCCTGAAGCAACTCCCGCTCGTGTTGAACTACACCGGTGGCGATGCGCTGGACCTCTACGGCTACTTCGTGAAGCATGTTGAGCAGGAAGCACGTGCGATCCTGGAGGACGTGGCGAAGAGCAAGGGCCGCCGTTACGACCTGAAGAAGGACGGGCTACGGATAAGCACCACACTGGATGCCGAATTGCAGCGCATGGCCCACATGGCCGTACACAAGCATCTGGCCGCGATGCAGCCCAAGCTCGATGCCGAACTGCGGACGGCGAAGGCACGTACCCGGTGGGAGAAGGCCATGGCGAACCGCGGTGGACCGCGATGGCGTGATCAGGACCGGATGGTCCGCGAGCTCTACGACCATGCTGCACGAAAGGTGGATACCCTCACCTATCGGGACAGTCTGTGGCACTACCACAAATTGTTGAACGGTGCGGTCCTGATGATGGAACCCACCAGCGGTGCTATCCGCGCCTGGGTGGGGGGGAACGATCATCGCTACCTGCCCTACGACCTGGTTACCGCCCGTCGTCCGATCGCGAGCACGATCAAACCCGTGATCTACGCCGCAGCCCTGGAGCGCGACCTCGACCCCTGCACCTACCTGGATAACGATCGCAAGACGTACACCGAGTTCGACGATTGGGCACCGGACAACTACGACAAGGACACCACCGGTGGCCAGGTGGCCATGTGGTACGCGCTGGCCAAGAGCATGAACCGACCTACGGTGGACCTGTACTTCCGAACCGGCGCGGACACCATTTCCCGAACCATGTCCGCTCTGGGGCTGCCCACCAAGCAGGTGGAGAACCCGGCCATGGCCCTTGGAGCCGTGGATATTTCATTGCGGGAGATCGTGCCTGCGTATGGCGCATTCGCAATGCAGGGTCGGAGGATCGCGCCGCGGATGATCACCCGCATCACCGACGCACACGGCCAGGTGTTGTATCGTGCGAAGGATGCACGGACCCGACAGGCCTTACGGTCCAGTACCGCTGCGGACATCACGGCCATGCTGCAACGGGCGGTGGACCAAGGCACCGGGACCGCCTTGCGCACCCGCTACGGCATTTCGGTACCGATCGCCGGAAAGACAGGCACCTCACAGGACTACGGCGATGCCTGGTTCGTGGCCTACACTCCGGGCCTTGTCATCGGCACATGGGTGGGCGCCTTCAACAACGAGATACACTTCAGAAGCGCCAATGGTACCGGTGGACAACTCGCCCTGCCCATCGCAGGGAAAGTCCTTGCGCGGATCGAACGCGCACCTGACCTGCGGAAACGCTACCTCCTCCCATTCTCCTGGCCCACCGACCATGTACCTGAGCTGGACTGCGAACCCCGCCGCGAAGCGGACCTCCTCGATCGTTTGATCCAGCAGGCGTTCGGAAAACGTGACACGGTGCGATCGGTGGATGAACATGATCCCGAACGGCGCAATATCCTCGACCGGATCTTCAAGAAGCGCGACTGACCGGACCAAGTATGCGGGCGGACAATCCATCGCGCAGACCCATGAACGGACGCTCCCAGAAATGGTGTATGACCGCCGCAAGGGCGATGCACAGGAGCCAATACCCCACATACAACACCAGGCTCGCGCCCAACGAATGGCCGGGCATGATCACCAGGAACAAGGAGCGCACCGGTATGTGAACCAGGTAGAGCGCATAGGAGATCCGGCTCAGGAAGGTGACCACCACACTCCAGCGCCCGGCCTTCTGCCAGCCCGCCATGAAGGGAAGTGTGAGGGCCATACCCGATCCGGACAGCACCAGGAACAAGGTGCCCATGTAGAACAGGTTGTCCCCACTGCGAAGCAGGATGGCCGTGGCCAGAAGCAGGAGCCCCAATAGGAAGAGCTCCACCCGCCGGGCGGAGAAGATGGCTGGCACGTGGTATACGAGCCACGCCACCAGCACACCATAACCGATGGTATCGAAGCGGTACACCACGATCTTGCGCACCAGCAGGTCGAGCGTGAAGGGTGTGCCCACCGCATCCATCGCCGGGTAGCGCAACGCGATGGAGGTCGCGATCATGATCAGGGTGGCTGCCAGGAAACCCCATTTCGGCGAACGCCACCAGGCCAGCGCCACGAGCAGCAATGGGAAGAGCAGGTAGAACCACTCCTCCACCGCCAGCGACCACGACTCCCAGAAGAAGAGGTCAAGCGGGATGATGAAATTCTGGAGGAAAGCGAAGTAGGCCAGGGTATTCACGTTCAACAGGCCCATGGACCAACCCATGTACACCATGCCGATGTTGATCAGGAGGAAGAGGTAATAGTTCGGCAGGGTGCGTAGCCAGCGGCGTTGCCAGAAATCGATCAGGCGGCGCCACCAGGGAATATCCCGGGCCAGGGTAAGGCGGATGAGGATGTTGCCGATGAGGAAGCCACTGAGGACGAAGAAGAGGTCCACGCCATCCATGGCGGCCGCGCCGGGGTTCCGTGGCCAGTACGCGTCCAGCAGGTCATCGGCGTGCGAATACACCACGAGCAGCGCGGCCAGCGCACGCACCAGGTCCAGGCCGAAGATGCGCGGATGTGTGCGGGGACCCATCGCGGTGAAAATAGTGGGCCTACGCGAAGGCTTGCATATCGCACAACTTGCGGTACTGGCCGCCGGCACCATACAGCTGTTGGTGGGTGCCGCGTTCGATGATGCGCCCGTGTTGCATCACACAGATCTCGTCGCAGTGCTGGATCGTGCTCAGGCGATGCGCGATCACCAGGCTCGTCCGGCCTTCGAGCATCTTGAACAGTGCCTCCTGCACAAGGCGTTCACTTTCGGTATCCAATGCGCTTGTCGCTTCATCCAGGATCAGGATCGGGGGATCCTTCAACACCGCCCGTGCGATGCTGATACGCTGTTTCTGCCCGCCGCTCAACCGATTCCCACCGTCACCGATGTTCGTTTGATATCCCTCTTCCAACTGGGAGATGAATCCGTGGGCATTGGCGATCCGCGCCGCACGTTCGATATCGGCCTGCGCCACACCGGGCGTACCGAAGGCGATATTGTTCGCCACCGTATCGTTGAACAGGATGCTGTCCTGGGTCACGATGCCCATCAGCGCCCGCAGGTCGTTGATCCGCAGCTCGCGCAGATCGTGCCCATCGATCGTCACCTGCCCTTCGGTCACATCAAAGAATCTCGGCAGCAGACCGGCCAGTGTTGTTTTCCCGCTCCCGCTGGTGCCCACCAGGGCCACGCTCTTCCCCTTCGGTATCGTGAGGTCGATCCCCTGTAGCACCGCCCTGCGCTCCTGATCGGCACCCGCAGCGGGCGGTGCCTCGTAGGCAAAGGTCACTCCTCGGAATTCCACACGATCCCTGAAGGTGGGGATGGGGGCCGCGTCAGGGCGTTCCTTCACGGTGTTCTCCACGGCCAGCAGGTCGAACAGTCGCTGGCCGCTCACTGAACCGCGCACGATGGCCGAATAACCCTGGGAGAAGCCCTTGATCGGTGGCAGCAGTTGCGAGAAGATGATGATGAAGCCGAGGAAACTATCGCCCGTGAGCGTGGGTTCGGCGCCCAGTACATACGAGCCGCCGAGGTAGGCGATGGTGGCCATCACCGCCGCACCCAGGGTCTCGCTCAGGGGCGAGGCGATGTCCTGCCGGTTCAACATGGCGATACTGCTGCGGGTGAGCATCTCGTTCTCACGAGCGAAGCGTCTTCGCATGTCCGCCTCCCCATTGAAGGCCTTGATCACACGGATGCCGGTGAGTGTCTCTTCCACACGGGCCAGCAGGTCGGCGTTCTTCTCCTGCACACGGGTGCTCTTCCGCTTCAGGCTCTTGCTGATGCGCCCGATCAACAGGCCGCTCACCGGCAGCAACAGCAAGGCGATCAGCGTGAGCTGTGGGGCGATGGTGACCATGGTGGCCAGGAACAGCAGGATGGCGATCGGTTCGCGGAAGACCATCTCGATGTAGAACATCACCGAGTACTCCATCACGTGCATATCGCTGGTGATCAACGCGAGCAGGTCGCCTTTGCGTTCCCCGCTGTGGTACCGGAGGGGTAATTCCAGCATCTTATCATACACGGCGGCACGGATGTCGCGCACGATGAAATTGCGGAAGTTGCAAATGGCCACCACGGCCAGGTAGCGGAAGAGGTTCTTGATCAGGAAGATCACCACCACGGCGATGCTGATGGTGAGCAGGGCCCCCATCTGGCCATTGGTCTCGATCAATCGGGTGAGGCCCCAGTTGAAGGTGCCTTCGAGGCCCTCGCGGGTCCACAGCTCGGTGGGCCGCACGTCCACCGGTTTCACCTGCCCCAGCAGCAGCCGAAGGAAAGGGATGAACAGCAGCAGCGAAGCAAGGTGGAAGGTGGTGGCCAACAGGTTGAAGACCACATTGAGCACCGCAAAACGCCGATAGGGCCTGCCGTAGCCGAGTATCCGGAAAAAGTTGCGCATCGTGCGGCCCGCGAAGGTAGCGTTGCATGCAGGCATCGGCCTACCTTCGTGGGCGAAATGGACAGTGTGCGACAGAACAAGGTGAACAGCCTCCTCCAGAAGGAGATGGCGCTCATCTTCCAACAGGAGGGCCGCAACCTGCTGCCCGGCGGCCTGATCACCGTATCGGCCGTGCGCGTGAGCCCCGACCTGGGTGTGGCCAAGGTCTACCTCAGTCTTTTCCCGGTGAAGGACAAGAAGGCCGTGATCGACGTGATCAAAGCGCAAGCCCACCGTTTACGTGGTCAGCTCGGCGGGCGGGTAGGGAAACAAATGCGCATCGTACCCGAATTGTTATTCTACGTGGACGATTCGCTGGACCGGGCGGAGGAGATCGACAAACTGCTGAAGGGCGACCAGGATGCAGTATGATCCGGTGAAACGCCGATTGGGCGTCGTCTTCAACCGTACTCCCTTCCTGCGCAAGGTCTTCTACCGGCTGCTCGACCTGCTGCTCTTGCGGTGCTGGCACATCCAGCGCGAACTGCGCGCATGGATGGCAGCACGGGCCAGGGCCAACGCACCGATCGGCGCCATCTACGATGCGGGAGCCGGGTTCGGGCAGTATACGTACTGGCTGAGCGGCCAGCTTCCGCAGGCCACGATCACAGCGATCGACGTCAAGGAGGAGCAGGTGGCCGATTGCAACGCCTTCTTCCAGCGGATCGGTCGACCACAGGTCCGCTTCGAGGTGGGCGATGTGACCAGGTTCCAGCGACCGGGAGCCTTCGACCTGGTGGTGTGCGTGGATGTGATGGAGCACATCCTGGAGGATGAAGCTGCGCTGCGTTGCTACAGCACTTCGCTCAAGCCCGGTGGTATGCTCATCATCAGCACGCCCAGCGACCAGGGCGGCAGCGACGTGCATAAGGAGGGCGAAGGCTCCTTCATCGAGGAGCACGTGCGCGACGGGTACAACATCGACGACATCCAGTCCAAGGCGTTGCGCAACGGCTTCAGCAAGGTGCAAGCGCGTTACAGCTACGGCGCACCAGGCAAGGTCAGTTGGAAGCTGAGCATGAAGTGGCCGCTGCTCATGCTCCAGGCGAGCAAGTTGTTCTTCATCGTCCTACCGTTCTACTACCTGATCGCTTATCCGATAGCCTTCGTGCTGAATATGGCCGATGTGCGGATGAAGCACCGGACGGGGACGGGCTTGATCGTGAAAGCGTGGAAGTGAGGGGGTCCTCCTGCGGCCGGATCACTGGGTGACGTAGTTCCGGATCGTCCGCAACTTGTAGGTCTCGGCCCCAGTGGTGGTGTACGGGGGGATCAGGAAATTCAACATCCACGCTATCAGGAACAATGCGACCGCACGGTGGCGACCTACCCGATGGGCCAGTTCCTGAGCACCGAGGACCGGGAAGGTCCAACAGAACATCCTTGTCGTGTCGTACGCGAAGAGGAGCGTGAGGGCGACCAGAAGGATCAACAGCAGTGCCCATTGCAGTGACCGACCCTTGCGTCCCACGAGCAACGCGCAAAGGGCAAGCACCAGCCAATGAAGCCGGAAGGTCCCAAAGATCCCGAACGCCGTGGCCAACGGCCCCACGGCGATACATGCGATCAGGTTCTGCGAACTGAGATAAAAGGCCGTGGTCAGCACCGTTGGGTCCAGTTGGGCCATCCACCAGCGATACCCGAAATACGGGAGCAGCATCAGCAGAAACAAGAGGATCCGTTGCGATCCCAACCTGCTCCACACCACCCTGGATCCAGCGGCCAGGAGCCAGGCTGGTATGAGGAAAGCCGCCGACTCGTGGGCACAGACCGCCAGGGCCATGGATGCGCAGGAGACCGCCACGTTCCGCACGTGCATCAAGGCCAGTGCCACGAAGAAGTAGGTCACCGGGTCGATGAAGCCCGGAGCGGCAAGGGAATGGAGACAGGTTGGTGAGAATGCAAGGGCGAGGATGACCGCAAGGGCCAGTGTGGAGCCACACCCGGCCCGACGGCACCAGCCATTCACCACGGCCAGAAAGCCGACAAGGAAGATCCAAGGCACCACCACGAACAAGGGGCCACGCAAATGGAGGAGCCATCCGATCAGCGGCCCAAGGATGCGCAGGCGCAGCCCGTTCGGTCGCTCGGGATCGAAGGGACCCAAGGAAAGCGCCGCATAGTCCGCACCATGGGCGAGTGGTGACAGGCCTCCATCGATATGGAAGAAGGCCGCGACGATCACCAACAATGCAAGGATCACGGAACCCGGCCAGGCACCCAGGCGGGCATACCAACCATCCAGGGCCGCATCAACCCGATCCACGTATGAACCGAATGCCGCATACCGACGGGCTGGCTGACGATCGTTCTGAACATCGCCCGGACACATGCTCCATCCACTTGATGACCATCAATCAGTGGTCCATGCCAAGGTACACCGTAGGAAGAATCCGGTTCGTTCACCGCGTCGACCCCCAACGTTCGTCCCGGAGCCCGGTACGTGCCTGATCGAATGGTCGGATGCGGCATAAGGGATGGGCCGATGGCCGGGATCACCCATTCCGATCCACACCCATCTTTGTCCCCGGTTCGGTCCTGCCGTCCCGTAAGATGAACCTTCCGCTCCTATTCGCGCGCCGATACCTCTTCGCCAAGCGGAGCACCAATGCCATCAACATCATCACGGCCATCAGCATCACCGTGATCGCCGTGGTCACTGCGGCGATGGTGGTGGTGTTGAGCACCCTGAACGGCATCTCCGAACTGGTGGACACGATCTACAGCCCTTTCGACCAGGACCTCACGATCACACCGGCCGAAGGCAAGACCTTCGACCGCAAGACCTTGGACCTGGAGGCGGTGCGATCCATGCCCGAGGTACGCAACACGAGTTGGGTGATCGAGGAGAATGTGTTGTTGCGCAGCGGCGAGCAGCGGCGCGTGGCCACCATGAAGGGCGTGGAGGACCAGTACCTGGCGATGAGCAACATGGCGCGGTACCTGTATGCCGGGGAAGCCACCTTCCAAGGGCTCACCGGGCCTGCCGCTCTGTTGGGGATCGGCTTGAAGATGGAGCTGGGGGTACCCTTGGACGATGGTGTTTTCCACGCCCTGGATATCAGCGCGCCAGTACGCGGGCGCAAACTCAGCACGTATCAGCGGCGCGCGTTCGAGACCATGTCCATGGCCGTGCGTGGTGTGTTCACCATGAACCTGGACTTCGATTCGAAGTACGTCCTGGTACCCCTGGATGTGGCCTCGGAGATACTGCACTACGACAGTGTGGTGAGCGCCCTGGAGATCGAGCTCACCAGCAAGGAACGGATGGACCAGGTGGCGGAGATGATCCGCACCCGGCTCGGACCCACCTTCGTGGTGAAGACCCGTTACCAGAAGAACGCGTTGATGTACCGCACCAATGCGACCGAGAAGGCCTTCACCTTCGCCGTGCTCAGCTTCATCGGCCTCATCGGGGCCTTCAACATCATCGCATCGCTCACCATGATGATGATCGAGAAACGCCGCGACATGGGCACGATCACGGCCATGGGAGCCACGCCCGGCATGGTGCGTCGCATCTTCTTCAATGAAGGGGTACTGATCGTGGTGGTGGGCATCGTGATCGGCCTGTTGGTGGGTCTTGGCATCTGCCTGGCCCAACAGCGCTTCGGCTTCGTGCAGCTCAGCGATTCGGTGGTGGAGGCCTATCCGGTGCATGTCATGGGCACGGACCTCCTCCTTATCGCGGGGATGGTCCTGGCCATCGGGCTCGTGGCCGCCTGGGTGCCACTGCGGGCCTTGAGCAAGCGGTTCCTGGAAAGCGCGAAGACCAGTACTTGACGCGACGTTCAGGCCACGGAGGCCAGCGCATAGGTCGCCTTCACCGCTTCGAGGATCTCCTCGATGATCGCAGGGTCGCGTTCCGTACACAGGCGCAGGCGCACCTCTTTCACGTTCGGGAGGCCCTTGAGGTAGTTGCCATAATGGCGGCGCATCTCCACCACGCCCTCCCAGGGGCCTTTCCAGGCGAGCGAACTACGCAGATGCTCCTGGATCGCTCCCACCCGATCGGCCACCGAAGGGGCTGGCAAGTGAACGCCGGTGCGCATGAAGTGCTTGATCTCGTTGAAGATGAACGGATGTCCGATCGTAGCGCGACCGATCATCACGCCATCCACGCCGTAACGATCGCGGTATTCCACGGCCTTCTCCGGCGAATCGATGTCGCCATTGCCGAAGATGGGGATGTGCATGCGCGGGTTGTTCTTCACTTCACCGATCAAGGTCCAATCGGCTGGGCCTTTGTAGAGCTGCGCACGCGTGCGGCCATGGATGCTCAAGGCCTGTATGCCCACATCCTGCAGGCGTTCAGCCACCTCCATGATGTTCTTCGTGGCCTCGTTCCACCCCAGTCGGGTCTTCACGGTCACGGGTAGCTGCACGGCCTTCACCACCTTCTCCGTAAGGCGCACCATCCTGTCCACATCCTGCAGCAGGCAGGCCCCGGCACCTTTGCTCACCACCTTGTGTACCGGACAGCCGTAGTTGATATCGATCAAGTCGGGCCTGGCCGCTTCGGCGATGCGGGCCGCTTCTTCCATGGCATCCTCACTGCCGCCGAAAAGCTGGATACCGATGGGCCGTTCGGCCTCGAAGATGTCCAGCTTCTTGATCCCCTTGGCGGCCTGGCGGATGAGCCCCTCGCTGCTGATGAACTCGGTGAACATCAGATCGGCCCCCTGTTTCTTGCACAATGCCCGGAATGGCGGGTCGCTCACATCCTCCATGGGGGCGAGCAGGAGCGGGAACTCCGGGAGTTGGATGGGGCCTATGCTGGGCATGAGGAAAGGCAGGCAAAGGTAGGGGAGTCGTGTGCGCCATGCTTGGGAAGCACCCCTTTCGCTATTTTCGCGCCCCCACGGAGAGATGGCCGAGTGGTTTAAGGCGCACGCCTGGAAAGTGTGTTTACCTGAAAGGGTAACGGGGGTTCGAATCCCTCTCTCTCCGCCGATCTGAAGGCCGCCAAAAGGCGGCTTTCTTTTTCCGGATGTGAGCGGATCCTATTCCGGTGCGTGGTCTTGCCAAGAAAATACCCCGATCCGCAATGCAGACGTCGGTTCGAGGCTTCTCCTTGTTTGGATGGCGCTCGCAACGCCGATCAAGTGCCTCCCCAATGGTGGCTCCGTACATCAAGTGCTCAATTCACCGCGAAGTGAGGTCTGGAATGCTGTTGACATCCCGCCCTCCCCCACCCCCTGCCCCAACAGGAACATCAACTTCGTCACGGCCGCCTCCACGGTCATGTCTCCGGCACTGAGCACACCAAGTTCCACGAAAGCCTGGCTGGTCACATACCGCCCCTGCTCCACCCTTCCCCCGAAACACTGCGTGGCGTTCACCAGGGTGATGCCCTGTTCGCGCGCATTGCGAAGCTCGCCGATGAACGCCGGATCAGTGGGGCCATTACCGCTCCCGAAGGTGGTGAGCACGACCGCTTTCAGACCCGGAGTGGCCAGGGCATGACGTACCCACTCGGCGCGGATACCGGGGAACAATCGGATCACTCCCACGTTGTCATCCATCCGTTCGTGTACCTTCAAGGCACCGCTCCGGAACGGCTGGATGGCCGTGCGGTCATACTTCAAGTGGACACCCGCCTCGGCCAGACGCGGATAGTTCGGTGAGCGGAAAGCCTCGAAGCGCTCGGCATGCACCTTCACGGTCCGGTTGCCACGGTACAAGCTGTACTCGAAATACACGGCCACTTCGGGAACGGTGGCACGGCCCTGTTCGTCGCAGGCAGCAGCCACTTCAACGGCCGTGATCAGGTTCTCCTTCGCATCGGTCCGGATCGTGCCGATGGGCAATTGCGATCCGGTGAGGATCACCGGTTTGTTCAGCCCCTCCAGCAGGAAGCTTAGGGCACTGGCCGTGTACGCCATGGTATCGCTACCGTGCAGCACCACGAACCCATCGTATGTGGCGTAGTTCCTGCCGATGATCCGCGCGATCCGCACCCAGTCCGGTGGTCGCATGTCGCTGCTATCGATCGGCACATCGAAGGACTCCGCACCGAGGCACACCTTCATCCGGTCCAGCTCCGGTACCTGCTCTTCCAGGTGTGCCAGGTCCATGGGCCGCAAGGCACCGGTACGCGGATCGGCGACCATACCGATGGTGCCCCCGGTGTAGATGATCAGGATGGAACGTTGGCTCATCGGCGGAAGAGGCGTTCGGCGTTGGTGGTGGTGATGGTCGCGATCCCGGCCACGGTATGCGCAGTGGCCAGGGCGAGCTTCTCGGCGATGTGCGGGATGTAGGCGCTCTCGTTCCGCTTTCCGCGGAATGGTACCGGTGCGAGGTAGGGTGCATCGGTCTCCAGCACACAATGTTCCGGCCCCACCACTTGCATCGTTTCGAACAGCCCCGCTTTCGGGTAGGTGATCACCCCACCAATACCCAGCACGAAGCCACCGAGCGCGATGATGCGTTCCGCTTCATCCGGGGTCCCGGTGAAACAATGGAACACACCGCGCAATCCTTCGGTGTTCTCTTCCTCGACAATGGCGATGGTCTCCGCGAAACTGTTGCGGCAGTGGATGGCGATGGGCAGGTCCAGTTCCTTGGCCCAGCGCACCTGCTGCCGGAAAACCTCCTGTTGCTGTGCGATCCAGGTCCTGTCCCAATAGAGGTCGATGCCGATCTCGCCCACCGCACAGTATCGACCGGTGCGCAGCAGCCGCGCCACCTCGGCCATGGCCCCGTCGTTGTTCTCCCCCACCGAGCACGGATGCAGGCCCATCATCGCGAAGCAGCTCTCGGACCGGGCTGCGGCCATCGCATCCATCCCTGCAATGCTATCGTGGTCAACGTTCGGGAGGAAGAATTTCTTCACCCCCGCATCCAATGCGCGTTGTAGCATGGCCTCACGGTCCGTGCCGAATTGTGGGTGGTAGAGGTGGGCGTGGGTGTCGATGAACACGGCGACGAAGATACCGGGAGCGGACATGTGCCATGTGGACATGCTCATGAGGTCATGAATAAACCCCTGGTGAGCAACAGGGAGGGATCAACACCACTTGCCACACACATCCGCGGCTACTTTTGGGCACGACCATCGGCAGAAGTGGACTCCATGTCCACATGGTCACATGAGCACATGAAGATCCTCGTCCTGCGCTTCTCCTCCATCGGCGACATCGTGCTCACCAGCCCGGTGCTGCGTTGTGTGAAACAACAGGTGAAGGATGCCGAAGTACATGTGGCGACCAAGGCCGTATTCGCCGATCTCGTGCGTTTCAGCCCTCACGTGGATCGGGTACACGAACTGAAGGATGACCTCCATGCACTGGTCGGCGATTTGAAGAAGGAACGATTCGATACCGTGATCGACCTGCACCACAACCTACGCACCGCGCGGGTGAAGCGTGCCCTGGGGGTGAAGGCGCACAGCTTTGCGAAATTGAACATCGAGAAGTGGTTGATGGTCAACCTCAAGGTGGATCGACTGCCCGCCCGGCACATCGTGGATCGATACCTCGACACGGTGCGCGACCTGGGTGTGAGGAACGATGGCCAAGGATTGGATCTCTTCCTTCCCACCGAAAGGGAAGTGGACCTGACCAGCCTGCCGGAAAGCCACCGGAGCGGGTATACCGCATTGGCCATTGGCGCGGCACACGCGACCAAACGCTTGCCACCGCATAAGCTCGTGGAGTTGGCGACATTGATCCGCGGACCGATCGTATTGATCGGTGGTCGTGAGGACCAGGATGTGGCACGCGCGATCACCTCGGCCACGGGCGGTCGGGTGTTCGATGCCACCGGCCGGTACGACATCCTTGGCAGTGCCTCCCTCATCCGACAGGCCGAGCGGGTGATCGCCCACGACAGTGGGGCCATGCACATCGCGGCCGCGTTCAAGCGACCCGTCATGAGCGTGTGGGGCAACACCGTACCGAGCTTTGGAATGGGACCCTACCTCCCGACCCATCCGCATCGCGCCCACATGGCTCAGGTCACCCTTTCCTGCCGCCCCTGTTCCAAGATCGGCCATGACCGTTGCCCCGAAGGGCACTTCCGCTGCATGGAGGATCAGGATCTCTCCACGATCGCCAACTTCACGGCCGAATGAGCTGGGACATTTACATCCAGGACCTGCCGGACGTACCGTCCATCAACGATGTACCGGCCACCCATCAGCCCAAACCCATCGGTGAGCGTGCATGGATCATGGAACGGATCAAAACGGTGGTGCCGTTCGCCGAGGAACAGGACCGGGATTGGATCTTCATCCGGTCAGCAGCACACGACATCAGCATGCAACTGCACTTGGAAGGCAAGGATACCGTGCGTTACATCGTGGCCCATATCCATGGGGGCGAACAGAGCGCGGTGTGCGTAGCGGCGATCGTGCGTTCCCTGGGGTTGCGCGCGCACGACACCGGGACCGGTGACCTATTCGACGGCAATAGTCTGGACGAAAGCCTTTAGACGCCCTTGTCCGGGGTGGTGTGTGTCGCTGGTGCGAAGAGTGCCTTCAACTCCGTGGCATCATCCGCTTTCATCTTGCCGCTCAGGATCAATCCCAACTGGCGTCGGCGTAATGCTCCTTCGTAGCGACGCTGCTCCTCCTCGTTCTGTGGGATCACATCGGGCACCGCACAGGACCGGCCGGCCTGATCGACCGCCACGAAGGTGTAGATGGCACTATTGGCCATGATCTTCTCTCCGGTCAACTGATCCTCCACCCAAACATCCGCCCACACCTCCATGCTGGATCCGAACCCACGGCTCACATGGCTCTTGATGGTCACGAAATCACCCAGGCGGATCGGCCGATCGAAGCCCACATGGTTCACGGCCACGGTGACCGCCAGCCGCTTGCAATGCCGGTGTGCGCTGATGGCGCAATTGAGGTCGAGCCACTTGAGCAGCTGCCCGCCGAAGAGGTTGCCCATCGTGTTGGTATCGTTGGGCAGCACGACGTGGGTGGTCTCGGCACAACTCTCGACGGTCGATATCGGTGACTTCTTCATGGCGGTGCGAAGGTAGAGCCGGAGGGCCGTTACCTTTGGAAAGACCATGCCACCCACCCCCATCGAGATCCCCGCCCTGCTGAAGGCGCTGCACCTCTTCGCGCTCATCGTCTTCTTCGCGGGCACCTTCCACATCGTGCGCCTGTATATCGCACACCGAACGGCCATGACACGGTGGGAACCGGACCGGAAGATCCTGCTGGACCAGTTCGTCGGCATGGAACGGCGCGCGCTCTATATGGTCATTTGGCCAGCGCTGGTGGCCTTCGTACTGCTGGGAGCCTGGATCCTTTCCATACGTCCGGACCTATTGAAACAGCCGTTCATGCACGTTCTGCTCGGATACCTGGCCTTGCTGCTGGCCTACCACCTCAGTGTGCATCGTTTCCATGGCCGCTTGAAGAGCGGGGAGGTGAAATGGTCCGCGTTCCAATTGATGATGTGGTCGCAACTGGCCACCCTGTTCCTGTTCGTGCTGGTGGTCCTGCTCATTTTCCGGGACCGCATGGATTGGATGTGGGGCTCGTTGGGCCTGCTCGCGGTAGGCGGGGTGGTGATGCTCGTGGTTAGCGGTAAGCGGGGCAAGTCCCGGCCGGAGGAGCAGACCCATGCTTGAGGTAGGCTGCCGGGCACCGGACTTCGAACTGTTGGATCAGGATGGTGAAGTTGTTCGCCTCAGCGACCATCATGGCCGGCAACATGTGGTGCTCTTCTTCTATCCGAAGGACAACACGATGGTATGTACGCTGGAGGTCTGTGCGTTCCGCGATGCTCACGGGGCCCTGTCCGATACCGGAGCGGTGGTCCTGGGGATCAGCAGCGATCCGGTGACCTCACACCGCTCCTTCGCATCCCGGTGGAAACTGCCGTACCGGCTCCTGGCCGATACCGATGGCGTGGTGCGCCAGGCCTACGACATACCACGCACCTTCGGTCTCTTTCCGGGAAGGGTCACCTATGTGATCGACAAGGAGGGCACGATCCGCAGTGCGGTGAACGACCCCTTACGCGCCTCCCGTCATGTGTATGAGGCGCTGCGGGTGCTGAAGGGTCATCGCACGTCATAGAAGAGGACGCGACCATCGTCCGTACCCAAGAGCAACTGTTCCTGCCAGAGCAACAGCGGCGCACGGTGGTGTTGATCCTTGTTCTCCGGAAAGGACAACGTGTGCTGCACCTTGCCATCCGGGCCGGCGATCTCCACCTTCCCATCCTTGACCGCACGCAGGGTCAGGTCGCCCACTTTGGCCTCTTGCTGCTGATAGAACCGATCGAAGGCTGAGTTGGACATCTCCAGGCCCATCGCTTTCACCTGGCGCGGATCGGGGATCCACCGGTGCGGCGTGATCACCTTCTCCTGGTGGCCATCGGCCGCGCTCCATACCGTGCGTTTCCCGCTGGGACCGATCAGCACCACGAATTCCCCGTTGTCGTTGAAGCCGACGTGGTAGACCGCAGTGGCCCCATCCTCGCCATAGGCGAAGGCATGCACCTTCTTCCCGCTCTCCAACTCATACAGCGCGGCGCCGTTATTGGTCCCAACGAGCACGCGGTCGCCTTTCGGTGCGATGGCCAACGCGGTCACCTCCGCTTTGCCGATCTTGATCGTGCGCGAGGGTGTGGTGGCGATCGTTTGGCCGGTGATGGAATGCACCACGAAGATCAAGGTGGCCATCAATGAAGTGCGCAGGATCATGGTCGGTCTTGCTCGATGAGGTGATGATTCTCCTTCAGCCATTCCAGTGCCTTTTCCTGATCGGGGAACAACCGGATGGGGCGGTGTGGCTTGTTGTGACGAACGAATACGTTGGCGGCCAGTTGGTGGCTGAAGTCACGCACCACGATGGCGTCGGCGGCAATGAGGCGTGAGGATCCCTCGGACGACGCAAGCGCACGCGCTTCGCCGGTCAGTGTGGTTCCATCGCCCATGGAGACCATCAGCAGGACCTTGCGGCCCCGGTGCTCCTGTTCAAGCACATCGAACATGGCCTGCACTTCATCGGGTCGCACCAGGTGTTCCGCCTTGAAATGCGTGTGTACGACATCCCCATCCAGGAAGGCCATGGTGCAGGCCTCCAACTCCACGACATGCATCGTCTCCATCGAATTCGAGGTACGAAGTTACGACCGCTACGACCCCACAAGGTCACATGAGCCGACCAACGGCGGGTGAAAGGACCACGATCCTTCAGCGCACAAGCAGCCAAGCTTGTCCTGTTCCGGTGCGGCGTATATCGGCAAGCAGGTCCAGGGCTTCCTGGCGATCAGCAAAGCTGGCGAAGGCCACCGGGTGCAGTTCACCGTACTGCGGAAGGCGGTTCGCCTTGTAACCCTTGTTCCGCAATTCCTGCAACAACCGGTCCGCGTTCTCGGGTTGTGCGAAGCAGCCACCCACCACGTGATAGCGCAGGCGCATGGCGACCGGCGAGGAGACCGCCACGGCTGTCGTATCGGCCGGGGCACTGCCCAGATCCACCGTCAACATCACACTATCGTTATCGCTCAACGGCAAGGTTCGGATGCCGAAGAGGTCATCGGGTAACGAGAATCCGGCGGTGTGCGCTGGTGTGGCTTGGACAGGTTCGGGGCCGGGTGTGTACGTGGCCGCTGGGCGGAAGCCGAAGGCCGCACCATCCTTGGCCAGGAAACCGAAATAGGCGAGTGCGCCACCACCCATCAGGAGAAGGGCCACGGCCGCTGCCACCGACCACGGTCGGCTGCGCACCACAGGCTCTTCGGGTGTTCGCACCACCGGCATGGGTGTCGGCAGCGGGATCACCTTCGGCTCCACCTGAACCCGACCAACAGGGATGGCCGACACCGGAGCAAGCCCGAAGGCCTCCTTCAGGAAATTCGCGCGGTCGTCCGGGTCGAACTGTAGGTTTTGCTGATGGTCGCGGTAGAAGATCCCGATACGCGGCACTTCCAGCCGACCGGTGCGGGTGAGCTGGTCCCTCCAATCCGCCACTTCCTTGTCGATCAACGCATTGGCACTTGCGAAACCGATCCCGTCGCGTTGGGCGATATGATCGGTGAGGAGGCCATCATTGCGCAGGAGGTGCCGGTTGAAGCCGACCTCCTTGCCTGGGGGGTGGATCAACTGGCGGTTCGCATCCAGCCGGGCGGGTCGGTACTGGGCCAGGAAGCCACCCCACCCCGGCACGATCACACAGTCGTGGTCGAAGAGCAACCGATGGAGTTCCTGGTCGAGGCGCATGAACGGGCGTGCAAGATAACGGAGCGCGGATCAACGCGGCCCGGCAACAAGGCGGCGCGCTTCCTCCAGATCAGCGGGGGTGTCCACACAGAACGATGGATGTGCCGTGATCCCCACGCGGATACGGAAGCCGTTCTCCACCCAGCGCAGTTGTTCCAGGGATTCGGCCTGCTCCAGGGGCGAAGGTGGCAATGCAACGAGCCGACCGAGGATCCCGGTGCGATAAGCGTACAGGCCGATGTGCTTGAGGTAGCGGAAGGCACGATACCGCTCCCCGGCCTGATGGTTGCGCAGAACTGGGATACACGCCCGGCTGAAGTACAGGGCATCGCCCCGATGGTCCGTCGTGATCTTCACCTTTCCGGGATCATCCAGGTCGCGATCATCGGTCACCACGTGTGCCAGGGTGGCCAGGCCGCCCGGTGCGATCGCCAGGGTGGCACACAGTTCGTCCACCTGTTCCGGCACCAGGAAGGGTTCATCCCCCTGGATGTTCACCACGGCATCGAAGCGGTCGGCGCCAAGCAGGGTCAGCGCTTCGTGGCAACGGTCCGTTCCACTGGGATGATCCATCCGGGTCATCACCACCGGACCACCAAGCTGGCGCACATGGTCGTGGATGCGCGGATCGTCGGTGGCCACCACCACTTCGTTGAGTGCGGAGACCTCCTGTGCTTTTTCCAGCACACGCTGCACCATGGTCTTCCCACCGATGTCCACCAAGGGTTTGCCCGGCAGGCGGGTGCTCGCATGTCGGGCGGGGATCACACCAAGGATGCGCATTGTCGGTCAAAGGTCCAGGCTCAACTGCACCTGTAAGGTCCGGGGCGCTTCGATCGAGAGCGGGCGCAAGGAATAGGAGCGGTTGGTCAGGTTGTTCACGAGGAACGCTGCCCGTATGCCCTTCAGCAGTTCCAGGCCGATGCGGGCATCCACGATCAGGTCACCGGTCCGGTGGCTGTCCATCCATTCATGCACGCCGGTCTCCAGCAGGCCATTGTCGTCCATGTCGATGAAAGCCTTGTCGATGTTGCGGATGTGGCTGTTGTAACGCATACTTCCACCCACAAAGCCCCGCTTGTATCGGGCTTGCAGGTCGAAACGGAACAACTGACGGATGCGGAACTTCAGGATGTGGCCGGTGGTGTCGTAGCTCGAATTCAAATAGGTGCTCGCCGGGAAAAGGCTCGCGGGGTTGGGGGAAGCAGCGTAGGCTTGGTCCGGGGTGGTGCTCACCGGCAAGGTCTGCGTGTAACCCATCAATGTGGTCAGTTCCACCGCTCCGATGTTGCCCTTTCCGGCCAATTCGAACTCATAGCCCGTCACCCGCGCACCACCGGTGTTCACGCTCATGAAACCAAGGCCGAAGAGGTTGCCCATGTTGTAAGGCGGCATGCCCCATTGTCCGAAGGTGAACTCCACGAACTGCTCGAAGTCCTGCTGGAAGACCACCGCATCCAGATAACCCATGAAGCCACCCAGCTTGAACCCTTGTTTCAACCCGCCCTCCACGTTCCAGCTCTTCTCCGGTCGGAGGTCGGGGTTGGGATAGATGTGCAACGAACCCACACTGGTGGAGATGAACCGCTCTCCGATGGTCGGGAACCGGAAGCCCTGGCCATAACTCGCCCGCAGGTAGGTGGCTCGCAACACTTGGTAGGTGGCACCCGCGCGGAACACGGGTTGTGCCGCCTCAAGCCCATCCACCTCGAAGCGCTCGTAGCGCACACCGGCACTAAGCGCCAGCTTGTCGAAGAGCTTCTTGTCCAGTTGCAGGTACGCTCCGGTGTTCCGCGCCTCGTTATCCCCATCGCCATCCGCGTTGCCGCTGTACAGCTCGGCCCTGGAGCGAACACGGCGCCAGACCACACCGGCCGTGGCCACCGTTTCCCCGAGGAGGTTCAAGCGCTGCTGCACCTGGTACTCGCCGTGCAGGGTCGTGTTGCTGTTGTCCTGTCCGTTGCTGTTGTCGAACACCTGGCGGTGCATGCGGGTGCGCAGGGTATGGCGCGTACCCTCGTGAGAGAGGTATTCGATGAAGGGATCCACATAGTACTGGGCGCCCCGTGTGCGTGTCACCGTTCCTGGTTTGGGGCGATAGAGCCCATCGCCGATGTCGTTCCAGATGAACACGCTCGTATTGCGGCTCTTCATGGCGTTGGCATTGACGCCATAGCTCAACCCCTTCACCTTGCCATTGCGCCAGCGCGTACCGATGTTGAAACGGACCCGGTTGTCGTAGCCGCCCGTTGTGGTACGTAATGGGTCCGTGGCGAGGGTATCCGCCGGGATCGGCTCCGGGCCGATATGGCCGTTATCGGAAAAGGCATTGCCACCAAGCACCAGGTCGAACTTCCCGATCCGGCGGCTGTGGCTGAAGCTGGCACCGGAGAACACCGGGTTATTATCGCCCCACCACCGCGCGCTCGCATTCTCCGGTGCATCATAGATACCGGAGAAGACCGTGGCCTTGGTGCTTGGCGCTTCACGTGGGAAAGCGGTGCGCACATTGATCACGCCGCTGAGGGCCGCACTACCATACAGCACACTGGATGCCCCCTTGATCACCTCCACCTGCTCCAGGTTCTCGATCGGGAGGAAGCTCCAGTTCGGTCGTCCGATGTCGCCGCTCAAAATGGGCACATCATCCACCAGTACCTGCACCCGGCTGCCGGCGCCGTAGCTGAACCCACTTCCCGCGCGGATCTGCGGCTCCTCGTCCACGATCACCACACCCGGCACCTGATCCAGTGCTTCGCCGAGCGAAACGATGTTCTTGTTCCGGATCAGATCGGGCCGGATCACGCTCAACGACTGGGTCACCTCACCCACCCGTTGTTCGAACTTACCAGCACTGATCACCACCATGTCCAATTGCGTGGCCGTCGGGCGCAGGCGTACATCAAGGCTCCAGGACCCAGCTTCGCTCAGTACGACCTGGCGGGTGGCCGCCGTGTAGCCCACGCTGGAGAAGGTGATGGTGTATGTGCCATAGGGAAGGGACATGCTGTAGGCACCCGAGGGGTCGGTGGCCACCCCCTTGCCCGGCGCGTGGATCACGTTCACCCCGAAAAGCGGCTCACCGCTCAGGCTATCCCGCACCACACCCTTCAGCAAGGTGTTCTGGGCCATGGCAGGTGCCGCGCCGAGGAACAGGGCCATGGCGATCACGAGCCGTATCATGCCGCGAGTATATTCGTCCGTTCTTGCATGCCTGATCCCATCGGAAGTGTGGCCTGTTCGCGGGTCCATCACCGCAGGCAGCCGGGTAAATGTAGAAAAAGGGCCATCCGTTCATGAGCGACCAGGAACTCATCCATCGGATCGCGCTCTCCATGCTCAAGGGCATCGGACCGGTCAACGCCCGCAACCTCGTGGCCTATTGCGGTGGTGTCGACCCCATCTTCACCGATAGGAAACTGAAGAATACCTTGGAGAAGGTGCCGGGTATCGGACCCAAACTGATCACGAGCATCACCGACAAGGGGGTGCTGCCCACGGCCGAGAAGGAACTGGCCTACGTACGCAAGCACAAGCTGCGCATGCACTTCTACCTCGACGCCGACTACCCACGGCGTTTGAAACAAGCAGAGGATGCCCCCGTGCTCCTGTACGTGGATGGGGCCACCGACCTCGACGCGGAGCACATGGTGAGCATCGTGGGCACACGCACACCCACCGAGGAGGGCAAGCGCCTTTGTGCCGACCTGGTCCTGGGCCTCAAGGAATGCCACGCGACGATCGTGAGCGGTCTCGCTTATGGCATCGACATCGTAGCGCACCGCCATGCATTGAAGAACGAGCTGCCCACCATCGGCTGCGTGGCACACGGCTTGGATAAGCTCTACCCCGGCGAGCATGCGGCCACTGCCAAGGAAATGGTGCGGCATGGAGCGCTGGTGAGCGAATTGCCGAGCGGCTCCTCCTTCGCACCGGGCAATTTCCCGGCACGCAACCGCGTGATCGCGGGCTTGAGCGATTGCACCATCGTGGTGGAAAGCGGCCCGAAAGGTGGCAGCCTCATCACCGCCGACATCGCCAGCAGTTACGACCGCGAGGTCTTCACCTTCCCCGGCCGGCCCACCGATCCGCGCAGCGAGGGTTGCAACAAGTTGATCCAGCAGAACAAGGCCGCCCTCATCACCAACGCCAAGGATGTCATCACCCTGATGGAATGGTTGCCGAAGAAGAAGAAAGCACCGGTACAAGCCGCGCTCTTCGCCGAGTTACTGCCCGATGAGCAGACACTCGTTGACATCATCCGAACCAATGGCAGCGCGCACATCGACGAACTCTGCCTGCACAGCAAGTGGGCACAGGGCAAGGTGGCCGGGCTCTTGTTGAACATGGAGTTCAACGGCGTGGTGCGGAGCCT
>JADLAI010000053.1 GCA_020848295.1 Flavobacteriales bacterium | reverse complement strand
CGGTGACAGGGCTACGGCAGTTGTTCGGCCCTGGAGTTGGTCGGGATCACCCCTCCGATGTTCATCAGTATCGGGTCGCGATCATTGTTCTGCCCCGCATATTTGATCACCCCATCCAGGTTCACATCGCGCAGGTCATATCCGGTCGTGGTGTTCGTCGGGATGGTACCTCCGATGGCTTGCAGGATCGGGTCCCGATCATTACCGGCTCCGGCATACAAGAGCCAGGCATCGCGATGTGCATTCCCGGCCCAAAGTGCGCGTTTGCCATTGGGCAGCCCGTAGCGGGCATCCACACCGTAGGTGGGTTCGGTGGCCAGGGTGAAGTCCACCAGGACTTCGCTGGGGCCCATGGCTTTGGCCGAGAAGGTCATCACACCAAGGTGGTTCCTATGCCTCACTGCGATATGGTACTCGGCAACGGGTACGTTGAACAGGATCCGAGGGTAACCATCGACCCCGATGATGTCGCCATCGCGTTGCAGCAAGGCGCTCTTGGTGGCCACCACTTGTGTGGGATCGATCTTGTTCCGCAGTTCGACCAACACCCAATCGACCACTGCGTTCTTGCCTGTCACCGATGCCAAACTCCCAGGCAGGGACTCACCACCACTGCCCACCAGACCAAAGCCGAGGCCCGCGTAAGGTTCGGCGGTCGGTACAAGCCCCCCCAGGCGCAGATCATCGGCCATCATGCCGGTAGCTTCTTTCCAGGGGCCCTGCAAGGTCATGCGTACCCGCACACTGGGTGAACAATCCTGCCAACGGGCCAGGGCACTCCCTGGTACGATCGTGCGGGTACTGTTGGAAGGTGTTTGCCAGAACAAGCTCACATGGTCCCCACCAACACCCTCCTTGTTCAGGATCTCCACGTAATAATGCACACCCGCCTGCAGGGTGATGGTGGCACTGGTCTGCTCCGGATATTTGGTGAACTCCGTGGGATTGGACCAACCCGGTACCTGGCAGATCAGTCGCTTGAATTGCGGTTCGGCATTCAACCCGAGGTATACCACGGACTGGTCATCCCCGGTCACCGTGAAGGTGTAGTTCCCGGTCTGTGGGGCGATGATGTACCCACGGATGCGTTGCCCGTATGTATTGGCCACGTTCACCGGCGAGGTGAGCGAGGTCGGATAGGTCGTGGAAGAGGGGCTGTTCGGGAAGTTCGGGCTGCTCAAAAGATCGTTCACCGTACTACCGCTCACATTGTTCCACACCTCGCGAAGTACCGAACCGCTTGCCCCGATGCACTGGGGTGGATCCAGGGAAAGCACGGTTACCGTTCTAGTGACCTGCCCGGTCAATCCATCCTCGTCCGTCACGGTCAAGGTGACCTGGTATACGCCCATTTCCGAGAACACCTTGGTCATGACCGGATCCTGCCCGAAGGTGCCGTCGCCGAAATCCCATTGGTAACCGACGATCCCATCCGGATCGAAGGACATACTGCCATCGAAGTTCACCAACAAGGGTCCCATCCCGGCCGTCACATCGGCATTGATCACAGCTTGCGGTGCGATCGCATAGCATCGCGGCAATAGCGTCCGTTCATCGCTTCCCGTCAGACCTGCAGCATCGGTCACATCCAGTGTCACCTTGTAGTAGAAGGTCTCGCCATTGCAGCCTGCGCCACTGATCACAGCGGAGGTATTCACGTTCGCATCGATGGCCTCCGGGTGGTTGTGTGTGTTGTGGTAGAGTGTGGTGCGCCAGGCATAGGTAAGCTGTGCAGGGCCGTGCTCCTGATCGGTGACCGCGGCTTGCAACTGGAACGTGGTATCCACATCCAAGGGGTAGTAGGCCGGAACCGGAATGCTGGTGATATCGACCACAGGTGGGGTATTGTTCACCGAGATCAACAGATTCTGCGTTGCGGTTTGTCCGGCATTATCGGTCACGGTGAGCACCACATTGAAGCTCGTCGGTACACCTGAAGGCGCGGTGAACACCCGCGTAGGGTTCATCTGCGAACTGGTCCCGTTCCCGAAGTTCCAGCCATAGGTCAGCGTTCCTCCTTCGGGATCGGAACTGCCGCTGCCATTGAAGGTAACGGACAACGGGCTCGTACCGTACTGTACCGATGCCGTTGCCACCGCCACCGGTGGCAGGTTCACCGAACCGTTGTAACAGATTCGGCGCACCGCGTTCGCGTCGTACTTGATGTAGCTCACACATCCATCAGGACCCGCCCCGATCCATGTGATCGGACCCAGCCCCGAAGCGAAGTCGTGTACGCTCACCAGTTCTTCCTGGGCGTTGTACTTGAACCGTCGGATCCAACCGCCCGCGTAATCACCCACGAAGAGGGAGTTGTGGTACTCGATGGGCATGTTGGGCGTGGCCATGAAGGCTCCGGCCATGGCCGCATTTCCACCGAAACGTGGTCCCGGTACCGGCGAGTCCGGCCAGTCCAGGTCGTAGGAGTACGGTTGTCCCGCGTTGAATCCAGGCACACGCGACTGATTGCCATGCACCCAATCCACTTCCGGGCGTTCGTGCAGGAAGGTGGTCACCGTGGATGGCAGGTACGCACCCGGAATGCAGGGACTCGGATGGGTGTTGATCACCTGCAAGGTGGCTTGCTTCAGGATATCCCTGAATCGCAGGTATTGTTGGGTGCAGTTCACCCCGTCGTAGTGCGGATTCGGTACATCCAGGTTCAGCGTGTTCGCATTCGTATAGGCGGTGTTCTCCCACATCCCCTCGAACAAGGGCCAGCCGAAATTCAATCCGGGCTCATCGCATACGTTCAATTCCTCCCACTGGGTCCAGCCCACATCACCGATATAGAAGATGCCCGGATCGCCGGCCGCAGGGTCCGTGCTGCCACTGCCGGGTTTATAGGTCATGCGGTACGGGTTGCGCAGACCCAACGCCCAAACACGCGACTTGGGCGAACGTGGTGCGGCCGCATCGTAGAAAGGATTGCTCGGTACACCATTGCCGGTATTCGGATCCAGCCGCAACATTTTCCCGTTGTGGCAATTGAGCAGTTGGGCGCGCATGGCACCCACGTCCTCATTCGGTCGCATGAGGCTATCGGCCAGTGCGGCACTGTCGTACGTGTCCGGCGAGTTCCCGGTATCCACATTGTTGTAGCTCGCTGCGTCGCCCACCGTGGCCAACAAGGTGCCGTCACGCCCGAAGGCCAGCGATCCCGTGCTGTGCGATTCATGCAGCAGTACGATACCCGTCTTCTTGGTCTCTCCCAACAGGACCACGCGCGATCCCGGGTCCACGGTGTTGAAGCTCGGACCGATGGCCGTGTACCGGGAGATCCGCATGATCGTCGCTGCGTAGTACTCGTTGGTGGTCGGGTTGTAGTTCGGTGTCCCGAAGTTCATCAAGTGGTGGCGGTCCACCATGTACATGAGGTAGATCCGGCCGTTGCTCAGGAAATTCGGATCCAATGCGAAACCCAGGCAACCATGGTCCCGCCAGTTGCCCACCTCTTCGCTGATGTCGATCAATGGCTGGGCCAGCCGCACACCGTTCTCGATGATCCACACCTTTCCCCCTTTCTCCCATACATACTGCCGGCCATTCGCATCCCAGGTCACCCCCACCGGTTGGTTGAAGGTGCCACCAGGCAGCGTGGCCTGACTGAAGTTCGGTTCGAAGGTCTGGCCTTGGCTTCCTGGCACCAGAAATACGACCGAGCACAGGACCATGAACCACTGGATCAAGGAGCCGACTTGAGGACTTTTCATTTCGATGGATGATGAATTATTCCAGACGGAACGGAATTTCGGTTCGGCAAATTACACTTTTCAGGAAGTGGCGGTCAAGTAGCCTGCTGGTGTGACCGATCCGCGAAACCGCTATCCTTCCTCAATAGGCGACCATCCGAGCCACCTTGGAATGGTCAGGCCCACCGGGATCGGTCGGCTCCAGGAACAGATCCCTCTTGGCCGAAACATGGTGCTTCCCTGACGATCCCGATCAAGGTTCATGGGTACTTTCGCGCCTCGAAACAACCATGAGAGCCCTCGCCCTACTCCCCCTGCTGGCCGTTGCCTGCACCACGCCACCTCCCCCCACCGACCACACCACCCCGACAGCCGATACGTTGGTGGTGAAGGACACCTTGATCGCCGAGGGGGAGAAACACTTCAAGAGCCTGAAGAAGTTGACCTTCGGTGGCGATAATGCCGAGGCCTATTGGAGTTTCGGCGGGGATAAGCTCATTTTCCAGGCCACCAACCCGGCTTGGGGCGAGAGCTGCGACCAGATCTATGTGTTCAACCCGTTCACCGATGATCTGAAGGCCAACCCACCCCAGAAGATCAGCATCCATGGCGGCCGCACCACCTGCAGCTATTTCCTGCCCGGCGATAGCCTGGTGCTCTTCGGGAGCACCCACCAAGGGGACGCGGCATGCCCGGCCCACCCCGAACGGCGTAGCGACGGCAAATACGTTTGGCCCATCTACCCCACCTTCGACATTTACGTGAGCGACCTGAAAGGGAACATCCGCCAACAACTCACCAAGGCTCCGGGTTATGATGCGGAAGCCACCGTGAGCCCGAAAGGCGACCGGATCGTGTTCACCAGCATGCGCGATGGCGACCTGGAACTGTACACCATGAAGCTCGATGGCAGTGATGTGAAGCGCGTGACCAATACGCTGGGCTACGATGGTGGTGCCTTCTTCAGTCCGGATGGCACCAAGCTGCTCTGGCGGGCCAGCCGCCCCAAGGACGATGCAGAGGCCGCGGAGTATAAGAAGCTGTTGAAGGAAGGACTGGTGATGCCCACGAACATGGAATTGTACGTGGCCAATGCCGACGGCACCGATGCCCACAAGGTGTCGGACCTGGGCCAGGCGAACTGGGCCCCGTTCTGGCACCCGAGCGGGCAGAAGATCATCTTCGCGAGCAACCACACGGCCACCCGTGGCTTCCCCTTCACCCTGTACTTGATCAATACCGATGGCACCGGTCTGGAGCAGGTGAGCTTCAGCGACCAGTTCGATGCATTCCCCGTCTTCAGCCCGGATGGCAAGCACCTCGTATTCAGCAGCAACCGCGCCAATGGCGGCAACCGCGAAACGAACCTGTTCCTGGCCGAATGGCAGGAATGATGATCGGGAGCGGAGCGTACCATGGGCATGGCTGAACCGGGATCTCGGAAGCGCGGCTGGATCCAACGCCTTGGCGAACGCTGGGGAGTTGGGCCTTGGCAGGTACTGGTGATCCTGCTGGTCTTTGCTTGCACGGGCACCACTGTTCTCCTGTTGAAACGTCCCGTGGTCGCCTATTTCGCAGGCAATGAGCAACAGCCGGTGCTTTTCACCGTGCTCTATTACCTGCTGATCCTGCCGATCTATAACCTGTTCCTGCTGATCTACGGCGCCCTTTTCGGTCAGTTCCGGTTCTTCTGGGCTTTTGAGAAACGGTTCTTCAACCGGATCCTCGGTCGTAAGCATCCGAAGTGATCGGCCTCTCGTTGGGGTCGGGCCTTCTGCCCCCAGTGGAAGATCGGAGCACCTACCTTTCCACACCGATCAAGGCAGGTGGTGCGAAGGTGAGCCGGTGCACGGGTTCTCATTCGCGCACCCACCGACCCTTCCACCCATGATCGACCGGTTCTTTTCCACCGGCTCG
>JADLAI010000052.1 GCA_020848295.1 Flavobacteriales bacterium | reverse complement strand
TCACAGGGTACGTCAACGCCCTGCCAACCAGCCTTGCAGGATGATCGTGGCACTGATCCGGTCCAACTGGCCCTTGTCCCGCCGTGCCATCCGCCCCTTCCCACTTTGCAGCAGGACCTGCTGGGCCATGCGGCTCGTGAAACGCTCATCCATGGTCTCCACCCAAAGCGAAGGGAAGGTCCTTCGCAAGGCAGCGATGAACGCTTCCACACCCGCTGTCGCATCGGTGGGTCGTCCGCTCAGGTCGGTGGGCAGGCCGACCACGAAGCCATCCACGGCTTCCCGCTCACAATAGGCCTGGAGGTAAGCGAGCAGTTCCCTTGTAGGCACGGTATCCAGCGCGGTGGCGATGATCCGCAGCGGGTCGGTAACGGCAAGGCCGGTGCGCACCGTACCGTGATCAATAGCGATAACGCGGGCCATGTTGCAAGGTTACGACCACCGTCGGGACCGCTGATCGCGGGATCCTGAGCAACTTTGTGGTCCGAAGGTCGCCAACCGATCAACGGAACGAATGATGCGGCAGGTGATCGAGCAGGCCTGGGAGGACCGGGGGATGTTGAAGGACGAAGGCGTTGTACGGGCCATCGAAAAGGTCATCGACCAACTCGATAAAGGGGACCTGCGGGTGGCCGATCCACCCGCGGACGATGGAGGTGCGTGGCGGGTGAATGATTGGGTGAAGAAAGCGGTGATCCTCTACTTCCCGACCCGTGGGATGCGGACGCTGGAGGCTGGACCGCTGGAGTTCCACGATAAGATGCAGTTGAAGCGCGGGTATGCCGAACTGGGCGTGCGTGTGGTACCGCATGCCGTGGCCCGTTACGGCGCCTTCCTGGCACCGGGCACCATCCTCATGCCCAGCTACGTGAACATCGGTGCGCACGTGGGAACCGGCACCATGGTGGACACCTGGGCCACGGTGGGGAGTTGTGCCCAGATCGGCAAGCATGTGCACTTGAGCGGTGGCGTGGGGATCGGCGGGGTGTTGGAGCCCGTACAGGCCGCGCCGGTCATCATCGAGGATGGGTGCTTCATCGGATCAAGGGCCATCGTGGTGGAGGGCGTGCGCGTGGGTACCGAAGCGGTGCTCGGGGCCAACGTGGTGCTTACGGCAAGTACCCGGGTCATCGACATCACCGGTGATGTACCCGTGGAGACCAGGGGTCATATTCCACCGCGTTCCGTAGTGATCCCCGGAACGGTACCGAAACGGTTCCCCGCCGGGGAGTATGGTGTGCCCTGTGCGCTCATCATCGGTAAGCGCAAGGCCAGTACCGACCAGAAGACCTCCTTGAACGACGCGCTGCGGGAATACAACGTGGCGGTCTGAAGGCATGGAGATCCTGGTCATCCTTCTGCTCACGCTTGTCAACGGCTTCTTCTCGTTGAGCGAGATCGCCTTGGTGAGCGTGAAACCCGCGCGTATCCAAGCCCTGGCGGACAAGGGCAACTCCAGGGCGCGTACCATCCTCAAGCTCCTGGCCGACCCGGCAGGCTTCCTGAGCTCCGTGCAGGTGGGCATCACCTTGATCGGTATCGTGAGCGGAGCCTATGGCGGTGCGGCCCTCACGGACGATCTGGAGCGGATGCTGAAGCAATGGCCGAGCGTGGGGGGATATGCGCACAATGTCGCACTGGCGGTGGTCATCAGCGGCATCACGTACTTCACCATCGTTGTGGGCGAGCTCGTCCCCAAACGATTGGCCATGGGCAACCCGGAGGCCATCGCGTTGTTCGGCGCCCCGATCATCAGGGCCTTCACTTTCGCCACCTACCCCATCGTCAAGCTGCTTGCCGTGAGCACCACCGTACTCATGAAACTCATCCCCGTGCAGGAAGGCGAAGGTGATCGGTTGAGCGAGGAGGAGTTGCGGGCCATGATCCGTACGGCGAACACACAGGGCCTGCTGGACCGGCAGGAATCCGAAGCGCACCAGAACCTTTTCCGCTTCAGCGAACACGTGGCACGCACGTTGATGACCCATCGCAGCGAGGTGGAATGGATCGACAGCACCAAGCCGCTCGATGCCATCATCACCCAGGTGAAGGACAGCTATCGCAGTAAATACCCGGTGTGCCGTGGGCGCATGCAGGAGGTGGAGGGCACCCTTGATGTGCGCGATCTGCTGGAACAGGCGGGCACACCCGGCTTCCGGATCCACGATGTGGTACGCCCGGCCATCATCGTACCGGAAAGCGCCGGTGCCTTCGCCATCCTCAAGCTCTTCAAGAAGAACAAGCAGTACATCGCCGTGGTGGTCGACGAGCACGGCGACTTCGAGGGCCTGGTGACCCTGCACGACCTCACCGAAGCCATTGTGGGCGACCTGCCCGAAGAGGATGAGGATGCCAGTCCGGAGATCGTGAAACGTGCGGATGGAACCTATCTCGTGGGCGGCCAGGTACTGATCGGTGACCTGAACGCCCATCTCGGATCCAATGTCATGGATGAGGAGAGCACCAGCTACACCACCGTTGCCGGCTACTTCCTCAGCAAGCTCGATCACATCCCCACAGCAGGGGACCGGATCGCGGACACACGCTTCCATGGCGAGGTATTGGACATGGACGGTCACCGGATCGACAAGGTCCTCATCACCCTCATCGAAGAAGGATGAGGAAATTCCTCGTCGTACAGACCGCCTTCCTGGGCGATGCCGTGCTGGTGACGAGCATCCTCGAGAAATTGCACACCTTCCATCCGGACGCCCGTATCGACCTGGTCGTTCGCAAGGGGAACGATGGCCTCTTCGTCGGTCACCCCTTCATCCACACGTTGCATGTGTGGAACAAACGCGAAGGCAAGACCAGGGCGCTCTTCCGGCTCATTGGTCGACTGCGCGATACCCGGTACGACCACATCATCAATGCGCAACGCTTCCTGAGCACGGGCCTGATGACGGTGCTTGCGCGTGGTGCCGAGCAGGTCGGATATGCCAAGAACCCGCTGAGCTTCCTGTTCACGCGGCGGGTGCAGCACGTGATCGGCGATGGGCGGCACGAAGTGGACCGGTTGAACGCGTTGATCGAGCACCTGACCGATGGATCACGGCCGATGCCTCGTCTCCACCCCACCGCGAAAGACCGCGCCAAGGTGAACGCCCTGCTGAAGATCCATCTTCAAGGCCATACATCCTACGTGTGCATCGCACCGGCCTCGGTATGGTTCACGAAACAATGGCCCGAACACAAGTGGATCGAACTGGCGAAAGTGCTTTCGAGGACCAACCAAGTGTTCCTTCTGGGCGCACCGGCCGACTCGCCGATCGCGCGACGCATCATCGCCGCCACGAACCGTGGTGTGGACCTCACACAAGAATTGAACCTCCTCGAAAGTGCCGCGCTTATGCAGGGTGCCGCGATGAACTACGTGAACGACAGCGCACCATTGCACATCGCCAGCGCGATGAACGCACCGGTGACCGCCGTGTTCTGTAGTACGGTGCCCGCCTTCGGATTCGGGCCTTTGCAAGCGAACGGTCGCGTGGTGGAGACCAAGGAGGAACTGGATTGCCGACCCTGTGGGCTTCACGGCCACAAAGCCTGTCCGAAAGGGCATTTCAGGTGCGCCTTGGGCATCGAGGTGTCCGAGGCCGGATCCTGAGAGGCCCTACTTTTGCCGCCCTGTCGGCGGCAGGCCACCCCATGCGCACCACCCACTACACCGTGGATCCCACCCGCCTCGAAGGGGCGTTGGACGAACCGCTATTCAAAGCGGTGGCAGCGGAGGCGGCGGACAAGGACATGGCTGCGTTCGCCATCGGCGGGTATGTACGTGACCGGTTGATCGGTCGGCCGTGCAAGGACGTCGACTTCGTAGTGGAGGGCGATGGCATCGCCTTCGCGCAAGCGGTGGCGGCAAGGCTCGCTGCCGGGCCGGTGCATGTCTTCAAGAACTTCGGTACCGCCATGTTCATGTTCGGCGAACTTCAAGTGGAGTTCGTTGGGGCACGCAAGGAGAGCTACAGCCGCGATAGCCGCAAGCCCGAGGTGGAACCGGGCACCATCAAGGACGACCAGGAACGACGGGATTTCACCATGAACGCGCTTGCCCTCTCGCTCAATTCGGGCAGCCTCGGTGCCTTGGTTGATCCCTTCGGTGGGCTCCTGCATCTGGACCAAGGCCTCATCCGCACCCCGCTCGACCCGGACATCACCTTCAGCGACGACCCGTTGCGCATGTTGCGTGCCGTTCGTTTCGCGAACCAGTTGGGGTTCACCATCGACCCGGACACCTTCGCGGCGATCAAACGCAATGCCGATAGACTGGGGATCATCAGCGCCGAGCGGATCCACACCGAGCTCAACAAGATCATCCTCACACCCGAACCGAGCATCGGTTTCATCCTGCTCCGCGATAGCGGATTGTTGCAGGAGTTCTTCCCCGAATTCGTGGAGCTGAGCGGAGCCGAGGAGAAATTCGGCATGGGGCACAAGGACAACTTCCACCACACCCTACAGGTGCTGGACAACGTATGTGAGAAGAGCGACGACCTGTGGTTGCGATGGGGGGCCATCCTGCACGACATCGCCAAACCGCGGACCAAACGATTCGAACCCGGTCATGGCTGGACCTTCCACGGCCACGAGGACAAAGGCGCGCGTATGGTCCCGGGCATCTTCCGCCGCTTGAAGCTCCCCCTGGACGAGCAGATGAAGTTCGTGCAGAAGTTGGTGGCACTGCACCTGCGCCCCATCGCGCTCACCAAGGAAGAGGTGACCGACAGTGCGGTGCGCCGCCTGCTCTTCGATGCCGGGGACGACATCGATGCATTGATGATCCTGTGCCGTGCGGACATCACCAGCAAGAACGAGAAGAAGAAGGACCGCTACCTGCGGAACTACGAGCTGGTGATGCAGAAGCTCAGGGATGTGGAGGAAAAGGACCGCGTGCGCAACTTCCAGCCTCCCATCACGGGCGAGGACATCATGCGGGCGTTCGACATCCAGCCCTGCAAGCGCATCGGCGATATCAAGTCGGTGATCAAGGATTCGATCCTCGATGGGGTGATCCACAACGACCGGGCCGAGGCCTGGCAGCTGATGCTGGAAACAGGGCGCAGCCTTGGGATGGAACCGGTCCTGACGAAAGACCCCGGAGTGCCCGGCTCATGATCCGTTCGGCAAGCGGCCGCGCGTGGTGCTTCGCATTGCCTTAGTTTCGCTGGCGCAAAGTCAGTCATCCTCCACGCTCCCGACAACCGCCTTCCGGATCCATGCGCATCTACCGTTTCCGCGTTCTGATCGATCACGAGAGCGAGGCCTTCCGCGATATCGAGATCGGAAGCGAACAGACCTTCCTTGACCTGCACAAAGCGATCAAGGAGGCCTTTGCCTTCATCGGCCAGGAGATGGCGAGCTTCTATGTGAGCGACGAGAATTGGGACAAGGGTCCGGAGATCCCGCTCGCAGACCTGGGCTTCGGGGAGGAAGGTGACACACCGGCCTTGATGGACCAAGTGTACATCAGCGACCACATGCGCAGCACGAACCAACGCTTCGTGTACGCCTACGACTTCCTGCACATGTGGATGTTCATGGTCGAACTGATCCAGGCATCGACCCCGGAGGCCGGTGTCACCTACCCCAGGGTGGTGATGAGCATGGGCACCGCACCTGACGAGCACTCCAAAGAGGACGACCTCACTGCGGGCATACTCCCGGATGACCCCTACGCCATGGGCGACGAGGAACATGCGTATGATGAAGGGGACGACGACGAATGGGGCCGTTCCTCGGAGGATGAGGACCACGATGAATTCGGCCACGGCAGCATCGACGACCTCGGCGACGAGTACCGATGAGCAGGTCGGGGACGCTGGTCGTTATCGGTGGCCCTACCGCTTCCGGAAAGACCCTGGTGGCCGCGCACTTGGCAAAGCACTACGCCACGGAAGTGATCAGTGCCGATTCCAGGCAGTTCTACGGAGCCCTGCGGATCGGGACCGCGCGGCCACACGCCGATGAACTGCTGGGGGTCACCCATCATTTCCTTGGTCACCTGCCGGTGGAGGAGACCTGGAGTGCTGGCGCTTTCGCACGTGCGGCGGAGCCTGCGCTGCAACGGATCATCCGGGAACGCGGCATCGCGGTGCTCGTTGGTGGAAGCGGCTTGTACATCGATGCGCTCCTGAAGGGCCTGGACCCGATGCCCGGGCCGGATCCAAGGCTGCGCGCGGAACTACGGGCGGAACTGGAAGCGGATGGTCTCGCTCCGCTGCTGGCCCATTTGCTGGCGGCTGACCCCGACACCTATTCCCGTATCGATCGGCACAATCCGCATCGGGTATTGCGTGCGCTGGAGATCGTCCTGTCCACCGGACGACCGGTAGGTGAGCAACACACCGCACCCGCTGACCGAACCGACATGCGCATCATCCGGGTCCTGCTGGACCTGCCACGTGCCGCACTGTACGCGCGGATCGATACGCGTGTGGAGCGCATGATGGCCGATGGCTTGCTGGAGGAAGTGCGCCGATCGCTTCCCTACCGGTCATACAATGCGCTACGCACCGTGGGCTACACCGAATTGTTCGACCATCTCGATGGCAAGCTCACGCTGGACGAAGCGGTGGCACTGATCAAACAGCACACCCGGAACTATGCGAAGCGCCAGCTCACGTGGTCGCGCCGCGAACCTTCCTGGGTACCGCTGCCGCCCGTGCCCGAACAGGTGATCCTCCATGTTGAAAGCACGCACTGATCGGGTTCTCCACGGGGCATTCATCCTCCTTTGCGGTCTCGTTGTGATCGATCGGGCGTGGATGGTGTGGATCACCGCCGGCCATGCCAGTGACGACATGGCTGTGGTCTGGCTCGGTACCACCGACTACGCGAAGGGCATCTTCCATGAGCCGTTCTTCTACGGGCAGGATTATGGGGTGATGTTGGAAGCGTTGCTTGGAGCTCCGTTCGTTTGGCTGGGTTGTGACCCGGTGGCCACCATTGCCATCGTGTTCGGCCTCTTCGCCATCCTCCCCTACCTCGCCTTCGCCGTCCATCACCACCTCCGGGGTGAACATTGGCCCGCCATGCTCTACGCGGCGATGCCTTTGTTGCTTCCCGTGGAACATGGCTTGCAGGTGACCGCACTGAACGGGATCGCGGTACTGGCACTCGTTCCCTTCGCCGAGCGGTCCAAACAGCCGTTCCGCCGTGGTTTCCTGCTGTTCATGGTCCTGAGCCTGGCCGTCCTCGTGAATCCGAACGCAGCCTTGTTGGCCCTGCCGCTCGGCATGAATCATGCATTACAACACCATCGGGAAAAGGGATCGGTCATCGGCATGGTCGGTGGCATGGCGCCGGCAATGTGCTCATGGTTCGTTACGCGCTGGTACTTCCACGAGCGCAGCTCGGCGATCACGAACACCATCTTCGATTGGCGGATGCACTTCAAACCGTACATGATCCCGCAAGCGTGGGAAAGGCTGGAACAACACTTCGCATGGACCGCCCCACTCGGTGGAACACATGACGCCCTTGCACCGCTCCTGCTACTCGGTGCGATCGTCGCGCTGTTCGTGGTGCGCAGGACTTCAGCCGCCTGGGCCACCCTGGCCACTTTCGCATTGATCATCCTTTCCTTCTCCTTCGCGAAGGTGCATGACGGGGCCGACTCCATCTTCTTCCCCTTATCACGGATCTTCCTCGGCATGCCTTTGTTGCTGGCCTGGACCTGGGGCAGGATACCGATGGTGCCAAGGGTCGGATCCATCCTGGTCGCGCTCCTGTGCATGGCCGCCTTGGCCAATGGGATCCTCCGGATGACAAAGGCCAGGGACACGTATGCCACGGCGTTAGCACACCAGGATGGGCTCCCTGTGCGCACCAGGCCGGTGCAGGGGATACGGGCCGATTGTGCACTGGTCACCGAGATCGCGGAGAAGGCCGGTGCGCAAGCGATCATCCTGATGCGCGATGAAGATGCCTTCACCGCCCAGTTCCTGGCCTATGGGATCCCGGTGTTCCATCCGGAAGCGCCCATGACCTGGATGGCAGGGCACGACCGCCGCACCTTTCAACGCACCGGTGCATCCGAGCCAGGGATCAGGCAGGCTTTGGTCGTTGGTGGGAAGCCGGTGGACATCACCCGGATCATGGGCCGATCCGCCCTCCTACGAGCAGGTGGCCCGACCGTGCTTCTTGTCCGCACCAATGGAGAACCGGCAAGCCGACTCGCGGTCCGGTTGATGTCGCCTCCCAGTGATCGGACTTCCTCCGATCGGGGATCCGTGCCTGGCGAGTAGTTTCGGCGCACCATCCTTTTTGGCATGGAGAACGATCGGCTCGAACAATTGCGTACCATGCTGGCGGAGGAGCCTTCGGACCTCTTCATCCAGTATGCCATCGCCCTGGAGTTGAGGAGCCGTGGATCCATGGAAGAAGCAGTGACCGCCTTACACGGGTTGTTGATGGATGCCCCCGATCATGTCCCCAGCTATTACCAGCTCGCCTTGTTCCAAGCCGACCTGGGCTCCGTGGAAGATGCGATAGCCACCTGTGAAAGGGGGATGGTACAGGCTGGTGCTGTGGACGACCGGAAAGCACTGGCTGAGCTGAAGGAATTGCGGGAGACATTGCTTGATGAGCGGTGAACATGCACAAGGCCGTTCCATGGTCGCTGGCCCTCCTTTCGGCACTGCTCGTCGGCATGATCACCGTGATCCTTTCCTTTCCGTTCCTCCGGATGGATGCACCGAGCGGAGCGCACGTGGCCGTGGTGGAGGGCTGGATCGACCAGGCCTATCTGCCGAAAGTGAAGGAGCTGATCACCGCGGGTGGATACGACACGATATACATCACCGGAACGCCGCGCAATTTCTCGTACACCATGCGCATCGGGGATACGGTCATTGTCGAGCTGAAACGCCCGGCAAAAGGGGCGTTCGTCGTGAACACCTGTGGGGCCTTGCACGCTGGGCTGTTGGTATGGAGCGATGCGGGCCCTCTTCTGGCCGATAGCGTGTTCGGCCCGTGCAAGGAGCGGTATGCCACCATCGATCCACCGGCAACGCGGCTCCTGTTCACGCCCACACATGGTGGCCGCCCGGATCCCCGCTGGGAATTGGCGTTCATCCTCTATGCCCGGATCAACGGCATCAACCTGCACGCCTTGCAGCGCTCGGTGCGCATCCATCGGTCCTCGGGTGCGGTCGGTACAGGAACACCTTCGTTCGCCGATGCCACGGCCGATGCGCTGATCGACCTCGGCATCCCCGCATCGCGCATCAAGCCGTTGCCTACGGTGCTGTCCGGAGACAGCCGGACATGGGCGAACGCACAACGTTTTGCGGCGGAGGCACATGAACACGGGATCATCCGGGTGGACGTGATCTCCTTCGGCATCCATGCACGGCGGTCGCGGCTTGCATACAGCAAGGCATGTGGTGATAAGGTGATCGTTGGTGTGCGGGGCATCGAGGACCCGGAACTCGAACACGGGCGCTGGTGGCACAGCCTGAATGGCTGGAGGAAGGTGATCCGCGAGCTCATTGGTGTGCCGGCCTCGTACCTTGTGGAGCCCGTCCGATGAATCCAGCCCGAACGATCCGCCATGAACACGCATGAAGCCGCGCCCGCATCCTACCTGCTGGCCTATGTGAAGAAAGCACGATCAACCGATCTGGGCACCGCCCTGGCCGCCGCATTGGAGCGGACCGAACGGCTGTATGCGGCGATCCCGGAAGAGCGGGGCCTCCATCGGTATGCCCCCGGAAAGTGGAGCATCAAGGAGTCGTTGCAGCACATCACCGATACCGAGCGTGTCTTCGCCTACCGGGCCCTTCGTTTCGCCCGGAATGATGGCACGGCGCTTCCTTCGATGGATGAGGACATGTATGCGGCGGAGTCCAAGGCCGATCGGCACACCCTGCGGATCATCCTGAACGAGCACATCCTGGTACGAAAGGCGAACCAGGCCATGTTCGCCGGTTTTGATGAAGGGATGCTGAAGCGTTCGGGCATTGCCAGTGGCAGCAGGATCGATGTCCGGTCCCTGGGCATGATCATCGCCGGGCATGCCGAGCACCATTGCGATATCCTTGAACAACGTTATTGCTGAACACATGGCCGCTCGAAGCATGCAGGATTGGTTCGATGCCTATGCCATCAGCCACCAGCACCCCACGAACAAGGCGATCCACTGGGTGTGTGTCCCGGTGATCTACTTCTGTGTGATCGGCCTCCTCTTCAGCATCCCACTACCGGATGCTCCGCCTTATGTTCGCCCACACCTATTGGCGTTCCTGGCGATCGCGGTGGTGGCCTTCTTCTACCTGCGGCTTTCGCTCACCATCGCCTTCGGAATGATCCTTTGGAGCTTGTTCTGTGTGAGTGTGTGCAAGTACCTCGTATCCCATTCGAGCACCCCGCTCTGGATCATCTGCACCGTCCTTTTCGTAGCGGCCTGGATCGGCCAGTTCTATGGCCACAAGGTGGAAGGGAGGAAACCCAGCTTCCTGGACGATCTGCAATTCCTGATGATCGGCCCGGCATGGCTGCTGAGCTTCGTGTACCAGCGCCTGCGCATTCCCTACTGAGGTACACCCCGGAAGTAACGAGCTTCCCGCACGCCACAACTGCCGGCATGGAACACGCAGCGCAGGTCGCGCAGCACCTCATCGGGTTCAAGCAGGGCCTGGCCGAAAAGATCGTCGGTGCCGCTGTTACCGACGAACGCGCCGGCCTGCACACCACGCAGTGCGAGCACACGCGGATCACCACCGACCAATGTGCGGCGATCCACCGCACCAGGATGGGCCAGAAGTACACCGAAGCGGTCCGCAGAATCCCCCAACACCAGCACACGCTCCAAGGGCACGGTGATGTTGCCGGACGCAACGGTATCCTTGAGCAGGTAACGCCCACCCGCATCCTCGATCAGTGTAGCCATGTAACTATTCCCTGGTGGCGCGAACCAGGCACCCTGCCAATGACTTCCGAAAAAGACCAGCGGAGGTGGGGGTAGATGTTCGCGTAGGTCCCGCAGGAAGGAATAGCGGTGCCTGATCGAATCGAACAGGCTGTCGGCCTGCTGTTCGCGGCCCAGCAGGATCCCGAAGAACCGGACCCATTCGGTGCGACCCAGTGGATGATCCTCCAGGTATTCCACCACCTCGATCGTGGGCACCTCGGCCATGAGCGTACGTTCCTTGCGGCCGAAGGGAAGATCGAAGACCGCCTGTGGTGCCAGCGCGAGGAGTCTTTCGGTGTCCACACCATCCGGTAGGCCCACTTCCTGCAATTCCCCCTTCCGGATCGCATCCTGGAAGCCTGGATCATGCACCTGGTCGGTATGTGCCGCACCCACCACCACCGCCTCGGCGTGCAACGCCGCGAAGAACGGCAAGTGGGTGGTGCTCAATGCCACCACGCGGTCCAAGGGCCATGGCATGGCCGGTCGATCGTCCGCAGCGGACCGGTACAGGTATTTCCCGATGGTATCCTGCCTACCCGCAGGTCCGAAGACGAGCAAGCGACGCTCTTCACCGCGCACCTGCACCTCGAAGTGCTCCGCATAGGCATTCGGCAGCCCGCTCCAGCCCGCCAAGTCGTGCTCTGGCACGGATGGGGATGAACAACCGGACAAGAGCCACACGAAGGCGATCGGCCACCACCCGTCGTTCATTCCAGCTCGCGGATCATTTCCAACAAGGACGATCGGATGTCATCCCGGCCATTGGCCAACCCGGCAGGTGTCTGGTACGCCTGGTGGTTCGGTTGCTCCCCACGGTCGGTTGGGCCCGTGCCGCGGCCGGCGGGTACATACTTGAGCAAGGGGATGTGGAAACGCAGGCCCGAAGTGGGTGCGGTGACGACCCATTCCGGCCCGCCTGTGAAACCGAACGCGTTGGACCCGACCTCCTCGCCCACCACACGCCCCCGATCGTTCCGACGCACCATCATCGCCAGGAGGGCTGCCGCGTCGCGGGTGTATCCATCGCTGATCAGGTACACCTTGCCCACGAACGCCTTGGCCATCGGATCGTGCAGGACCAGTCGGCCATCGGTCTCCGGCAGGCGGTAGGTCCCTTTGCCCGCCAACAGGAAACGAGCGTTGGCATTGGCATAGTGTTCCTCCGGGATGCGATGGGAGATGCGTGCTACCGGCGGCGCGATGCTGCGCACCACGATGTCATCCAGCACCTTGAACGGTGTCTTGGCAATGGCGGAGAAGAGCAGAGCGGCCATGGATGGTTCACGTCCACCAGCGCCACGCACATCGATCACCAGGGTGCGCACCTTGGATCTGTTGGCCTCGGCCAGCATGGCGTTCAGGAAGCGGTCCGGTCGCACGCCGGCAAGGGCCAGGCTATCGGGATCAAGCGTACGTAGGTGAAGCCAGAGCACGCCGCCATCCGGGATCTCCGTGGCCCCCCAAGGCAGCAAGGCCGCGCCCTTGGGTTTGCGGGTGTTGCTGATCTCGTTCCCGGTCATACCGAAAACGATCTGCTCCCCGATCACGTGATCCGGTGTCCGATAACCGATCCGGTAGACATTGGTCCGTTCGATGTGGAGGTGATAGCGCAGGTTGAACTCCCGCTCCACCACCCGTTCCGCATAGGTGCGGTTGGCCCCATCGCCGATCACCGTGGCGATCAGGCGCTCCACGACCTCCTCCATGGGACGGCCGTTGATCGCCAGGATGCGAGAGCCCACCGGCACACTTCGGAATCCTTTCAGCTCCTCTTCCAGATACACCCCATCCGGCAGGATCCTCACTTTCATGGGGAGCAGTATGGCATTGGCCATCAGCGCCTCCTGCATCACGGCGGGCCACTCCACCCGGGTGTGCTGATCGCCAAGACCCTTGAGCACCGGGCTGAGCGCCTGTTCGAACTCGACCACCGACATGGGCAGCCGGATGGAGTCGCGAGTACGATCGATCAGGGCGTCGAGCTCGGCCTTGGTGTGATAACGGTAGGGGTCCGGATGTGCTTCGTGGATCGCCGATCGGAGCATCTCCAGGTCATCGTGCAGCCGTTCGGGGTACAACGTGCGATCCAGGTAGGATTGCGCCATTGTGTTCTGCACGAGGGCCAGTGTCGCGATGAAGGTGATGATGCGCATGGACCGGTCGATACATGAGTTCGGGGAACGATCGGTGGTCGCAACCCATCAATTACGATGCCGTGTTATGGAAGCAATGGCCCCATCTCCCGGTGAACGGGGATGGGGCCATTCACCTCCTATCAGGCTTTCACCGCCGTGCGAGGCGCTGCGGCCAGGATCTCCGGGCTGGCACCATCGCTGTACTTGGCGAAGTTGTCCACGAATTGTTTCGCGAGCTTCTCGGCCGTGGCGTCGTAAGCCGCCTTGTCCTTCCAGGTCGTGCGGGGATCCAGCACGTCGGCCGGCACGTTAGGGCAATTCGCGGGCACTTGCACACCGAACACCGGATGGTCGTTGTAGGCCACACCATCCAGCTCACCGCTCAATGCAGCGCTGATCATGGCACGCGTCAGCTTCAGCTTCATGCGCTCCCCGGTGCCGTAGCTACCGCCGCTCCAGCCGGTGTTCACCAGCCAAACATGGACGTTGTGTTTCTTCATCATCTCGCCCAGCATATCCGCGTACTTCGTGGGATGCAGGGGCAGGAAGGCCTTGCCGAAGCAGGCGCTGAAGGTGCTCTGTGGTTCGGTCACACCCGCTTCGGTACCCGCCACCTTGGCCGTATAGCCACTGATGAAGTGGTACATGGCCTGGCCCGGGGTCAAGCGGCTGATCGGCGGCAGCACACCGTAAGCGTCGCAGGTCAGGAAGAAGATATTGGTCGGGTGCCCACCCACGCTCGGCTCGGCCACGCCGGCGATGTGTTCGATCGGGTAGCTCACACGGGTGTTCTCGGTCTTGGAACTGTCGGTGAAGTCGACCTTGGTGGAGCCTTCCTCGAACACGATGTTCTCCAGGATGGCCCCGAATTTCACCGCATCCCAGATCTGGGGTTCCTTCTCCTTGCTCAGGTCGATGCACTTGGCGTAGCACCCTCCTTCGAAGTTGAACACACCCGTGTCGCTCCACCCATGCTCATCGTCACCGATCAGCGCACGCTCCGGGTCGGCGCTCAAGGTGGTCTTGCCCGTGCCGCTCAGGCCGAAGAAGACGGCCGTATCGCCCTTCTTGCCGATGTTCGCGCTGCAGTGCATGCTCAGCACCTTGCGCTCCTGGGGCAGTACATAGTTGAGCACGGTGAAGATGCCCTTCTTGATCTCGCCGGTATAGCCGGTGCCACCGATCAGGATCATCTTCTTCGTGAAGTTGATCACGGCAAAGTTGTGCTGGCGGGTGCCGTCCTTGGCGGGGTCGGCATGGAAGCCGGGCGCACAGAGGATATGCCACTCGGGCTCGAACGCATCGATCTCGGCGCTCGTGGGTCGCAGGAACATGTTCCCGGCGAACATGGCGCTGGCCGGGTATTCGGCCACCACGCGGATGTTCATCCGGTAGGTGGGGTCGGCGCAGGCATAGGCATCCTTCACGAAGAGCTCGCGCCCTTGCAGGTAGGCGGCCATGCGGTCGTGCAGGCGGTCGAAGTTCTCCGGGGTGAAGGGGAAGTTCACATCGCCCCACCACACGGTGTTCTCGGTCTTGGCATCGCGCACACAGAACTTGTCCTTGGGGCTACGACCGGTGAATTCACCCGTATCGATGGCCAGTGCGCCGCTATCGGCCAGGACAGCCTGGCCGTTCATGATCGCTTGTTCAACCAACTCGGCGGGTTCGAGGTTCCAGAAAACATCGCCTGCCTTGCCCAGACCGATCCTTCCCAGATCGGCGTTCTTCGGTTTACGGCCGAATTCGTTCATGTTCCTATAGGAATTGTGAAAATGAGCCGCAAAAGTACGGGGAAGCCGGGTGGCCGGGCTAACGATCGACAGGGATCCGCCAAGCGGTTATGAACAGCAAGGCCCAGCCCGCCAGGAAGCAGAGCCCCCCGAGCGGTGTGATGGGTCCCAAGAAGCGTGTAAGTCCATGACTACCAAGGATATCCCTGGTAGCGAGCAGGTAGATGGAGCCGGAAAAGAGCAGGATGCCCACCAGGAAGAGCCTGCGGATCAAGGCGATACGGCGCTGGGCCAGATGCCCCCCCAACAGTGCGAGGCCGAGGAGGCCGAAGCCGTGGTAGAACTGGTACTCCACCCCCGTATGCCATTGGGCAACCGCCTCGGGACCCACCTGCGACTTCAACCCGTGTGCTCCGAAGGCGCCCAGGGCCACAGCGATGAACAAGGTGAGCGAACCGGCCACGAGGGATCGTTTGTCCATGGTGCGAAGGTCGTGGGAAAATG
>JADLAI010000051.1 GCA_020848295.1 Flavobacteriales bacterium | reverse complement strand
TTGGGACCGGGAACAAGAGCATCACCACAAAGGGCAATGCGATCTTCGTCGCCGCTCCACCAGCGGGCGTTCGGAAGAGCACGAATGATGGGGTGAGCTGGTCGCTGGCCAATACTGGCCTGCCCACCTCCGGTGCCAACGTGATGGTGCAATCGGTGGGAAGCAACTCCGCGGCCGTGTTCTGCGGAACGGAATCGGGCATCTACCGTTCCATGGACAACGGTGCGAGTTGGATGAACGTGAACGGCCCCTTGCCTGCCGCCACCAGCACGATCCATTGCAACCGGATCCACACCTTCTCCGATGCGATCTTCCTGGTGTACACGGGCATGCTCAGTCAGAACGGCGGCGGGGTATTCCGCAGCTTCGACAATGGCACCACCTGGCTTTCGGCCTACTCCGGCCTGGCCAGCAACATGACGGTGAACATGCTGGCCGAATACAATGGCGAACTTTACGCCGCCACCAGCACGGGCCTTATGCACTCCTCGGACATGGGTGGCTCGTGGCAAATGGTGGGTGCGACCAACTGGACCGTACAAGCCGTACAGGGTCAGAACGGTGCGCTCGTGATCCTCGGAGCCTTCGGCGCACAACGCTCCCTCGATGGTGGGGTGACCTGGACCAGCACCACCGGATACCCGACCACCAATTGCCCGCTCGGTAGCGACCTGATCCGCTACGACGGGTATTTCCTGGCCATTACGAAGACCGGTGCCAATGGCTGCTACCGCTCCATCGACAACGGGGCGACCTGGGCCGCGTACAACGATGGTCTGAGCCCACAGAACACCTTCGCCCAGGAGGAATTCCATGCGTCGCCGACCCACCTGTACATCGCTTGCGCATTGGACAGTTACCGCATTCCGAGCACCACCTTATCGATCGGTGAGCTGAGCAATACCGCTTATGGCCAACCGTTCCCCACCCTGTTCGAGGACCAATTCCAGGTGGACCTTTCGGCGCTCGATGGGAATGGCACCGTGGTCCTGATCGACCCTTCAGGCCGTGAGGTCGGCCGAACGCCGGTGGTCGGTGGCAGTATGGCCACCGTTGCACGTGGAGCACTGGCCGCAGGTGTTTATCTCTGCCACCTCTCGACACCTGGTGCGCGGCGCATGCAGTTGCTGGGCCGCGTGATCGCGCAATGATCGGCAGGAGCAAGCTGGGGCACCTTGGCCTGCTCACCTCCGGCGGGGATAGCCCCGGTATGAACGCGGCCATCCGCGCGGTGGTGCGTGGCGCCCATGTGCATGGTCTGAAGGTGACCGGATTCCTCGGTGGGTTCGATGGCCTTGTGAACGGACATCATCGTTCGTTGGGGCCACGCGATGTGAGCAACATCATCCAACGTGGTGGCACCATGCTCCGTTCAGCCAGAAGTTCGGCATTCATGACCGCGGAAGGCCGAGCCATGGCCGCCGTTGTGTTGCAGGACCTTGGCGTGGAGGCACTGGTGGTGGTGGGTGGCAACGGCACTTTCGCCGGGGCCGAGGTCTTCCAAAAGGAACATGGTGTACCGGCAGTGGGGCTTCCCGCCACGATCGACAATGACCTGAAGGGAACGGACCGGTCCATCGGCTATGATACGGCGATCAATACAGCAGTGGAGGCCATGGACCGGATCCGGGACACGGCCTCCTCACATGACCGCCTCTTCTTCGTGGAGGTGATGGGGCGCGATTCAGGGGCCATCGCGCTGGACTGTGCGGTCGCCGCTGGAGCAGAATACGTGCTGGTGCCCGAACGGGAGGAACACATCGATCAATTGATCCAGGCGATCAAAGGGGCCGATGGCGCCAAGTCCAGCAGCATCGTGGTGGTGGCCGAGGGCGAAACAGAAGGCGGCGCCTTCCAAGTGGCACGGCTGGTGAAGGAGCACTTGCCCCACAAGGACATCCGGGTAACGGTGATCGGTCACGTGCAACGCGGCGGCTCACCCACGGTCCAGGACAGGGTGCTGGCCAGTCGGCTGGGGATCGCAGCAGTGGATGCCTTGTTGCGAGGTGATTCGAACTGCATGATGGGCATGATCAACGGCCAGGTGACCGCGACCCGGTTCTCCGATGCGATCATCGGGCACCGTGCGGTGGACCACGACCTGTTCCGGGTCTTGAGGATCCTGGCCACGTGATCGCCTGAAAAGAGAAAGGGCTCCCGTCGCCGGAAGCCCTTCACCAACTTCAGGCCCGTTATTGCCGAACGAGCCTTGTCCGTGCCAGCGGTCTGCCTTCCGCATCAAGCACCAACACCGTATAAACCCCTGTGGCCAGGCGCTCCAGATCGAGCCGCTGCCGCAGCGGTGCTTCGATGGCAATGGCACCAAGGGCATCATGGAATCGCATCGAACGCGCGTCGGGTATCGCACAGATGACCTGCACCATGCCATTCGAAGGATTCGGGAAAAGGCTGAAGACCTGCACGGGCGCGATCTCGGAGAGGCCGGTGAACGCATCGCAGGCATCGCCCACACTATTGCCATCCGCATCCGCCTGGAGCGGGTTGTACACCCACACACAGTTGTCGCACGGATCGCCGACGCCATCCTGGTCATAGTCGGCCTGTGCCGGGTTGAACATGTTGCCACAATTGTCCTCGCAGACTTGTAGGCCGTCGAGGTCCACGTCCGCGTTCGGTTCGATACCGGTATCACCACCCGCGCAGATCCCACACTCATCCAGGAAAGCCGTTCCATTGATGTGGCCCGCACAATCGACCTGGGCCATCATTCCCGAACACTGGCAGTCGGTATTCCAGGAATCATTGATGGTATTGGCAAGACCATCGTTGCACGGGGTACCGGGCAGGGCCGGACCACCGATCACACCCTGGCAATCGATCTGGATACCGGCACAGATGCAGCCCACCGTCCATTGGTCATTGCCGGTCGTAGGGTCGCCATCGTTGCATGGCGTACCTGGGACCGCCGGGCCATTGACCACCCCGTTGCAGTCCACCACCACCGTCGCGCCAACACAGTCACAATTCACCGTCCACACATCGTTCGTTGTGTTCGGGTTGTTGTCATTGCACGCAGTGCCCGGAAGCGCACTCCCGTTCGCCACTCCAAGGCAGTCGATCACCTCTTCGGTCCCCACGCAGTTGCAAGTCGCATTGATGACATCGTTCATGGTCGATGCATCCCCGTCATCACATGGCGAGCCGATCCCACCGACCATGCTCGGGCAATCATCCTCGGAGTCACAGACCCCATCCAGATCGGAATCAGGTGCCGGTGTCCCGGCGCACTGGCAGTTCGCGTTCAGCACATCGTTGATGGTACAGGGGTCTCCATCGATGCAAGGGCTTCCTACCTGGCCTGTAACATTCGGACAAGTATCCTGTTGATCGCACACTCCGTCATCATCCGTATCGGGACCCGGCATGCCCGTACAATTACAATCCCCATCGATCACATCGTTGGTCGTGCAGGGGTCGCCGTCGTTGCAGGAGGAGCCGATCTGGCCCGCTACGTTCGGACAGTTGTCCTGCGTGTTACAGATGCCATCGCCGTCGTTATCCGGCGAAGGAGTGCCCGCACATTGGCAGTTGGCGTTCAGTACGTCGTTGGTCGTGCAGGGGTCGCCGTCGTTGCAGGAAGAACCGATCTGACCAGCAACGTTCGGGCAGTTGTCCTGGGCGTTGCAGATGCCATCACCGTCGTTATCACCGATCGTTGTCCCTACACACTGACAACTGGCGTTGTACACGTCGTTCGAGGTGCATGGGTTGTTGTCGTTACAGCTCGATCCGACCGTAGCTGTTCCACCTA
>JADLAI010000050.1 GCA_020848295.1 Flavobacteriales bacterium | reverse complement strand
GCCGTGGACATGGACCGGCGCGTGGTGGACTTCAGCCTGGTCGGCGGGACCGTAGCACCGGTCACCACCTCCGGCAAGTTCCAACGCGGTTCGATCGCGCCACGCAAGGCCAGCAGCAAGGGCAAGAAGCCCAAGCAGGCACAGAAGTCCAAGAAAGGGAAGAAGCGACGGTGAGGCCGAGAGCGGGTCGCGCTCAGACCAGGTTCAAACGGCGCGCCAGGTCATCCTTGTAGCTACCACCGATCGGGATCACCTTCTTGTCGTTCTCCAGGATCAGGTTGGGCTGTTCGATGGCCACGATCTTATCGAGCCGCACAATGAAGCTGCGGTGTACACGGATGAAGTCGGCTTCGGGCAGCTTCGCCTCGATGTCCTTCATGGTGCTGTGTACCGTGTAGCGCGTGTTCAGGGTGTTGATCACCACATAGTCCTTCAGCGCCTCGATGAAATAGATATCGCTTGTCTTGAGCTTCACCAGGCGGCTATTGCTCTTCACGAACATGATATCGCGGGCACCACCGGAGGCCTCCATGTTCTCCACCAGGCTGTACAACAGGTCGCGCTCCTTCAGCACCTCGCTCTCCTTCTTGTGCTTGTAGAGCGCCATCTCGATCGAGGTGTGGATGTCGATCTCCTTGAATGGCTTGATGATGTACCCGTAGGGCTGGGTGACCTTGGCCTTCGCCAAGGTGCTCTCATCTGCGTAAGCGGTGAGGAAGATCACGGGGATATTGGTCTCCTTGCGGATGGCTTCCGCCGCTTCGATCCCATTCATCTCACCCTTCAGCATGATGTCCATGAGGATGATATCAGGCTGATGCTCCAACGCCAGGCTCACAGCAGCTTCGCCGTTGTTGGCGGCGCCAACCACGTTATATCCCAGCTTCTTCAAGCTGTGTTGGATATCCTTGCTTACGATGCTCTCATCCTCTACAACGAGGACATTCGTCTGCGCCATGTTCCTATCGATAACGTTCAAAAGTAAGCAAATACGTCACTCCACCGCCAGTGGACCCCACTTCGATCCGTCCGTCCAGTTGGTCGACCAGGGTATGCACGAGCTCAAGGCCCAGGTTGCCGTCGTTCCTGGTACAGAAACCCTCGGCTAATCCCACCCCATCGTCGGACACTGTAATGGACACCGTTTCGCCCACTATGCTCGATCCAATGCGCACCGTTCCGCCTTGTCCATTGGGGAAGGCGTGTTTCAGGGCATTGCTGATGAGCTCATTGAGGATCAGTCCACAGGGGATGGCCTGGTCCAGCACCAGTTCCACCCGCTTAAGGTCCCGCTCCAGGGCGATGTTCCCGGTCAGGCTGTAACTCATCATCAGGTTCCGGCTCAGCCCATCGACGTATGCGGCCAGATCAATGGAGCTGAAATCCTTGTTCTGGTAAAGGCTCTCGTGGATGAAGGACATGCTGCGCACCCGATCCCGGCTCACCCGGAGCAGTTCGAGGATGCGGGCATCATCATCCACATGCGCGGTCTGTAGGCTAAGGATGCTACTGATCACCTGAAGGTTGTTCTTCACCCGGTGATGTACCTCCTTCAGGAGCACCTCCTTCTCGCTCAGGCTCTGCCTCAGTTTCAGCTCCGCCTCTTTCCGGTCGGTGATCCCGTATGCCATGCACGAGATCTCCTTCACCCCCTTTTCCCCGGCGATGGGGTTAAGGAAGCATTCCACCCACATGGCGCGGCCTTCATCGCCCAGCAACTCCACCTCGAACTGCTGCGCCCCCCCCTTACGAGCGGCTCTGAATTGAGCGATGGCCGGCTCAGCCGCACCATCAGCCACCCGCTCCCGCATGGTGCCGATGAAGTCGTCCCCCTCTTCGAAATGGATCCCCAGACGGAGTTGGGCGGTGCGTTGGAAGTGTTCGTTGAAGGAGGTGATCCGGAAGTCCTTGTCCAGGGTCCAGATCATGACGTTCGCCGCGTTCTCGAAGATCGCCTTGATCCTCCCGGCCTGGTGGCGCACGAGTTCCTCCGCCAGCTTCTGTTCGGTGATCTCGTGGCCCACGCCGAAGATCTCGGTCACTCGCCCATCGGGCCCGAAGATCGGGCTCAGGAAGATCTCGTTACAGACCCGTTGGCCCTTCTGGTCCGTCACTTCGGTCTCGAACCAGATGGGCTTTCCGCTCAGGGCCTCCCGGTACTTCTCTTCCCAGAATGCATGGTACTCCTTGGAGGTGAACAATTTTCTCGGACGATCCGGATCCAGGTTGATATCCGGCCTGTGGCCATAGAGCCGTTCGATCATATCGCCATAGCCCCGATTGTGGGAGGTGATCTTGATCTCATGGTTCACCGTCCAGAACATGTGTTCGCTGCTCTCGAAGAGGGCGCGCAACTTGGCCTCGTGCTCGCGCACCTTCACCTGTGCGGCATGCACATGGGTAAGGTCTGTGAAGATGCTGCGCGCGGCAACGGGCCGGCCATCCACACTGCGCAGATTGGTGGTACCCTCCACCAGGACCTCCTGGCCCTGCTTACCGATGAAGACCGTACGGAATCGATCCACCTCTTTGCCCGCGATCACCTGAGCGTGCCGTTCCAGGTAAGCCTGAAGGTGGTCGGGATGGATGACATGAGCGAGGGTGAGGTGCGCGACCTCCGATCCGTCCGAGTGCCCTAAGGTTCTTTTCCAGGCCCGATTCACGAATTCGAACCGTCCATCCGGGTCCACGCTTTGGATCAGATCGGTGGCGTTCTCGAACAGGTCCCGGTAGCGTTCTTCGCTGGCCTGAAGGGCTTCCCGGTCCTGTTTCATGCGCGTGATGTCCCGCGACACCCCCATCGCTCCGAGGTATTGGCCATCCGCATCGAAAAGTCGCGAGGCGGCCAGGAATGAGGTGAAAACCTCACCCTCCTTGGTCACGTTCCTGATCTCGCCCGTGAACGCACCATACGCATTGAGCTCATGCTGGATCCGTGCGAATTCCGTGGGGTCCACATAGAGCATGTTCGTGCGCATGCCGATCACCTCACTGGCATCATAGCCGAACCGCATCTGTGCCGCCGGATTGAACTCTGTGATGCGACCATCCGGATCAGCGGCCATGATCATGTCGAGTGAACTATCGACCAGGCTGCGTGCGAATTGCCGGGACCGACGGAGCGCATCCTGGGTGCGGCGGTGTTCATCGATCTCCGAGCGGAGCACCTCATTCACCTCCTCGGCCATCTGAACGCGCAACCTTTCCTTCAGCAGGCTCTGCCGCTCCTGCTCATCCTGTAGGGTCAGTTGGATCGCCGGGGCACCCTCGAACCAGGCTTCCGAGGCAATAACCCCTACCTCTTTGGTCGTGTCGGATGATAACCGCAACACGACCGGTTCTCCATTGGAGGCCTCTCCGTTGGTCTGGATCAACTCCGCGATGGCCGGAGCCGCCTTGGGTTCGAAGAGCTCCAGCACCCGCTGCCCCACCAAGGGTTGCCCCGTGAGTTGTTGCGCGGCTGGATTGGCGTAGCGGATAAGGTCCCCCCTCACCACGATGATGCCATCGCGAAGATGCTCCACCAGGCTGCGGTAACTGGATGTGAGCGAGGCTTGTTCGAGTTCGGCTTGTTTGATCGCCGTGATGTCGATCAACGTCCCTTGGATGGTCCGAAGCCCATCCGCGGATTCGTCCAGGAAGATGTTCTCCAACACCTCCACCGGTCGGCCGTTACGGTGTTTCAGCGTAAGCTCGAAGTTGATCAACTGTTTGCGCTCCTGCAGGATCTCCAGAAAACGGATCCGGTCATTCCCGTTGGCATAGATGTCGACCGCGGGCTGGGCCATCAACTCCGCACGGTCGGCATAACCCAGGATGCGCGCCATGGCGTCATTGCACTCCAGGAATCGACCCTCGAGCGTGGTCCGGAAAACCCCGGCCAGATTACGGCTCACCAACTGTTCGTACTGGCACTTCAGGTCCGCGTAGGCCCTGGACAACTCCTCCCGTTCGCCCAGCGGAACATCCCGCCCCTGCTCCCCATACATGGCACGAACTTACAGCAGGTCCGGCAGGCGACGATCACGGGGTCACTTCCTCCAGTCGGTACGGGGCTGGTATGCGTTCCCCGTCGATCTTGATCTCCGCACCATCCTTGAACTTCACGACCATGGTCGGATGGCCTAATTCGTCATAATGGGTGAAATCCCCTTGCTCAGCGCCAAGTGCGTACCTCCCCTCAAGCCTCAGTTGGCCGTTCGGATACCACCACCGCTGTTTTCCGTCGGGTTCGCCGTTCACGAAGGAACCCAGGAAATGTTTCTTGCCATTCTCGTAGGTATGCACCCATTCCCCATCCTTCAGTCCGTCCTTGTACCGGCCCACCTCCTGGTGATCGCCCACTTTGTAGAACCACTTCCCATCCTTCAGCCCATCGATGTAGTCGCCCTGTACGATCACGGCACCGCTGGTATCATACTCCACCGAAGCACCATCCTCCTTGCCTTTGCGGTACAGCTCCTCGCGGTGTTTGCTACCATCCCCGTAGAACCAAAGCCAAGTGCCTTGCGGTAGCCCATTCTGGTACTTGCCTTTCTGTTCTACACCGCCATTCCTATGGAAATAGGTCCACTCCCCATCGCGGCGGCCATTCTTGTAGGTCCCGGAAGCCCGTTTCTCGCCGGTGCTGAAATACTCCGTCCATGCCCCTTCCATGGTACCCACATCATTCACCACTCCTTCACTGACCAACTGATCGGCCGCATAGATCCGTGCCGATGTGGCTTCTCCTTGGTCATTGAACTCCCGGAAAAGGCCCTCCTTCTTCCCTGCCCTTGAATAACTACCGAGACTGGCCACCTTCCCATTGGGATGGTAGGTGCGTTTGATATCGAGCATCTGGGCCTGACTCCCCTTCTCATCCTTCACCCCGTTGTCGAATTTCACCATGTCCTTCAAACCACCTTGCGGATCATACTCCTTGAAGATCCCTTGTTCCAGGCCATCGACATAAGTTCCCTCACGACGGACCCGGCCATTCGCATGGAATTCCTTCCAGGGACCCTGTCTGAGACCTTGTGGATCGATCCGATTGATATCCTCCCGCTTCCGCAAGAGCCCCGCTCCGAATTGCAGGAGTGCGATGGTGCGTCCATCCTCGGCATACTCGTATCCCCGACCTTCTTCCTTCCCTGCAACGAATGGCACCTCCTTCTGGATCTTCCCATTCGCATGGTAGTAGCGTCCAATACCCTCCCTGAGGTCATCAACGAACGTCTCTTCCGCAAGGACGGAACCGGTCGTATCGTATTTCACCGATGGTCCGTTCTTCTTGTCGGCCATGTACGCCACAGAGCTTGCCAGCCGGCCCTTGTTGTCATAGAACTTCCAAACACCATCCAACAGCAGGTCCCGGCGCCCACCTTCGCTGCGCAATACACCAGTGTCATAGTACGCGCGCCAAGGACCATCGGGCTTCCCATTCACCAAACGACCCTCACTGGCCACCCGCCCGTTCGGATGGTAATACCGATGTGTGCTATCAGCCTGGCCTTGGACCAGCAGTACCTGTACCAGACCCATCACCACCACACAACTCTTCAACAACCTCTTCATGTATTCTCTTATATCCTTTTATAAGTTGATGTAATAGTATGGGCTGTTGGATCTGTTGATGATCAAGGGGCGTTGTACTTGCTGGGATCGGTTATCAAAATTAACGCACTTCGGATGAACGATCCACGATCGAACGAGCAACGGGAGCGGACTATG
>JADLAI010000049.1 GCA_020848295.1 Flavobacteriales bacterium | reverse complement strand
CCATTCACCGCATCGCCCGCGGCGAAGTACTTCGGATTGCTCGTCTGGTAATGCTCGTTCACCACGATGCGGCCTCGGTTGTCCAGGATGCGGCCCTTCTGGTCCAGCTTCACGCCGCTGATCTGTTCCAGCAACGCCACCTGCTTGCCCTGACCGGTCCCGAGCAGCACCATGTCGCACGGTTCCACGAACTCGCTGCCCGGGATCGCTTCGATCTTGCCGTAGGCCGTCTTGTTCCGAATGAACTTCACACCGGTCACAGCACCGTTGCCCATCACTTCCAAGGGCGTCACGTTAAACAGCGCCTTCGAACCGCTCTTCTTCGCCAGGTCGAACTCGAAGCTGTACGCGCCCATTTCCTCCGGCCCACGGCGGTACGCGATGATCACGCTTTCCGCGCCCATGCGGCAGCTTTCGCTGGCTGCGTCCATGGCCGTGTTTCCACCTCCGAGCACGATCACCCGCGTCCCCACCGAAGTCGCGTGATGCTTGTTGCGCAGTTCCTCCACGAACTCCAGCGCACCCATCACGCCCCTCTTGGCCTCACCGGGAATGCCGAGCGTTGCTGTACCACCCAGGCCGATGCCGATGAAGATGGCGTCGTAGTCCTTCTCCAGTTTGTCCAGTTCGGCACGACCGGTCACCGGCTTGTTGTAGTGGATACTGAAGCCGAACTGCTCCTGCAGATAGCTCATCTCGTCCAGCGCTTCCTCGTTCGTGAGCTTGTACGGTGCCACGCCATACACGCAAAGGCCGCTCGGTTTGGCCTTCGCCTCGTAGATGTCCACCGTATGCCCAAGCATCCGCAGTTCACACGCACACGAAACACCCGCCGGACCAGCACCGATCACTGCCACCTTCCTGCCTGTGGGCTTCGTGGTGAAGAACAACCGCTTCTTGCTGCGGATCACCTTGTCGGTGGCATGCGCCTGCAAGCGCCCGATCTCGATCGGCTTCACGTCGCTGTTGTTGTACACGCACGAACCTTCGCACAGTTCCTCCGTGGGGCAAACATTCCCGCACGCATGACCGAACCAGTTGCTCTCGTAGATCGTCTTGGCCGCACCCTCCTTGTTTCCATCGTTGATCTGGCGGATGAAGAGCGGAATATCGATCCCTGTGGGGCACGCATTGATGCACGGCGCATCGTAGCAGTACAGACAGCGCGAACTCTCGTAGTACGCCTCGGTGTCGCTCATCAACGGCTTCTTCGGATGGAAGTTGGCCGCGAACTCGGCTTCGGTGGTGGGTTTCTTGTACTCTGCCATGATGGAACGCTGATCGCGCTGGTCTTTATGATACCCGCTGATAGGATGTGTCAGCGAGAGGTGGGACGCAAGTGGCGCGGATGGCTATGATATCCGCTGATAGGAGTTTGAGTGGACCTTTCGCTTGACTTGAGGCTTCTTGCCGAAGTTCAGGAGCAATCCTACTTCCATGTCAGTGGCTTTAAGGTAGTTGATCAACTGGCACTCGTGCTCCTCACAAATACTCTCCGCAGCTTTGAGTTCCACGATGACGAGACCTTCGACAATGAGGTCAGCGTAATAGCTACCGACCTCCACACCACCGTAAAACACGGTGATCGGTTGTTGGCGGTTCACCTGAAGTCCTGCCAAGGTCAACTCATGGAACATCGCGTTCTCATAGACCTTCTCCAAAAAGCCATGCCCCAAAGCGTTGTATACCTTGTAGAACATCTGAATGACCTGCTCGGTCAATTCAGAATGCATGTAATTCTCTTTGTTCAGGTCAGGCATGGCAATTCGCTTTGATCCGCGTTCATCATAATGATCCGCGTCATCAGCGTTCTTACAACTCCGTCAACCTTCCATACGTCTCCGGCCTGCGATCCCTGAAGAACTGCCACGTGCTGCGCACCTCCTCGATCATGTCCAGGTCGAATTCCGCGACGAGCAGTTCATCATCATCGCGTGAGGCTTGCTTGAAGATCTGGCCGCGTGGATCCACGAAGTAGCTCTGTCCGTAGAACTTCCCGAGGTTCCAGGGCTTCTCCTCGCCCACCCGGTTGATGCAGCCCATGAAGTAGCCGTTCGCCGCAGCGTGCGCGGGTTGCTCCAGCTTCCACAGGTACTCGCTGAGACCGGCCACGGTAGCGCTCGGGTTGTACACGATCTCCGCTCCGTTCAGTCCCAGGCAACGCGCGCCATCGGGGAAGTGGCGGTCGTAGCATATGTACACGCCCACCTTCGCGTAACGCGTCTGGAACACCGGATAACCCAGGTTGCCGGGCTTGAAGAAGAATTTTTCCCAAAAACCGCTCGTGTGCGGGATGTGGTTCTTGCGGTACTTGCCCAGGTAGGTGCCGTCCGCATCGATCACCGCGGCGGTGTTGTACAGCACGCCGGCCTGTTCCTTCTCGTAGATCGGAACGATGATCACCATGTTGTACTTCTTCGCGTACTGCGCCATCAGCTCCGTGGTGGGGCCGGGCACCGTTTCCGCGCTGGCGTACCAGGCTTTGTCCTGCCCCGGACAGAAGTACGGCGTGTTGAAGATCTCCTGGAGGCAAAGGATCTGCACGCCCTGCTGGCCCGCCTTCTCGATGTACGGGATGTGCTTCTGCACCATGGCATCCACGATCTCCTGGATGCTGCCTTCGCCCTCCGTCTTCGGGAGGCTCATCTGGATAAGGCCGCTCTTGATCTTCCTCGGCATGGGTTGTCTGATTGGAACGCTGATGACGCAGGCCCCGGCATTATGTTCCGGCCGGGGTCCGCGGATCGGCGCTGCTGGTTCGTTCTGGTTGAACCCAATGTTAAGAGGAAATAGGCGAATTTCCTACGGGTCGGGGCGGGATGGGGGAATGGAACGCAGATGATGCTGATGGAGCAGATCAACGCAGATCTGAAAAGGGCTGCTGGGCTGGATGGGGTTAGGGGCGTGCCCCTCGCAAAAGCCTCGGGTCGGGCTATCCGCTGTACTCCTCGCTCGTTCCTCGCTGCGGGGTGCCGCTCCTATCCCTCACGCAACCTATCAGATCAGGAGTACACTTGGACATCAAAGTCGGATGATGCGCTCGCCCCACTTCGTGGTCATGCTCCTTTCCTCGATCCATTGAACGTACTGATCGGCATGTGCCGCAACATCCCAACGATAACGCACCGTGTTCACGCACCACCTCTCCTTTTCGGCAAGGGGCCTTCTCCAAACCCTGATCGGTCGCGGTTGAACTTGTGAAATGAGAACGACTTTCGGGACCTCTGCCAACCTGTCCTTCAAAGTAGTGCGCTGTAGCGTATTGTAGATGGTTCCGGGGATGATCAGGACCTCAGGACGCAGTGCATTCAAGTCAGCAAGTATGTATGGGACCATCTCCTTGAACTTGCCCACGTCTCTTGCATAGTCCATATTGGTTCGCGAGAAGATGCTGTACTTGCCCGGATTCGAAACGGCGATCTGCTCCAAGAAATCCCTGGCCGATGCTTCGGCAAACCCTGACAAAGGCCGAAGGCATTGAACAATGTGTCGTGCGACCTTCAGTTGTGTGCCATCGTTGATCGGACCGATGTGGACAGAAGTACCGCCCACACTTTCCAGCATGAGCCTTCCCCTTACCATTTGGCTCATCCCGTTCTCGAACCAAGGCCATTTGTTGACCCTTTCGCTTGAGTGAAGTTCCCATCCAACCCTCGTCGGATTCGCATCATCCCAAGTGTAGCCAAGGTTCTCCGCACTTGCATAAAGCAGCACTCCTCCACCATTCTCAGGATAGCTTCTACCAACGAACGGAATCGGTGGCGCCACAGGGAAGGCCCAACTTGGGGCCTCGCTGAAGTGCTGTCGATAAGATTCAAGCAGGTTGCGTTCCAGCGCATTCAACCCAACATCCATTCCCATTCTTTCGGACGTTGTGCAGGACTGCCATATGTCACACCTTCAATACTGCCATCTGGACGCCATACTCCTTCCTTCTTCTTGCGAACCGTTCGACGATCCAAAACAACCGCACTTCCGAAGGTGCTCCGCACATCCTCCTTCCATGAATTCACATGGGTATGCTCTGCCGTCCACCAGCGCCGATGAATGACATAGTCGCTGCCCATGAAGTGCTCCGGCATGGCGGATGAGCACTGATCAACGGCGCTGGTCTTCGCATCCTCTTCATCCTTTGCATTCACGAGCAATGTGTATGCCTCGACATTGATCACAGCGCTTGCCTCTGCTTGAATATACTGATGCACAGAAATGATGAATGGGCGCATGCCCAGCTCGTCAGGTTGCGGTTCGCCAGGGTCCGGATCGCCACGATCAGCAAGCAGTCGTAATTCAGGAAGGTGCCAGATCGCTCGGATCTCTTCCTCGGCTAACGATCCAGTGAAGGCAAAGGGGCGACCGGGGAACACCTCAAGCTTGGATCCGACACCAGGGCATGCACGTTCCAGTGCCTCAAGTCCTTGCTTGATCCGTTCTTCGAACAACTCGGTACGGCGCTCATGCGAAAGAGCGACGGCATGGCTGTCCAGTCCGATCTCTATCTCAAGCCAAGCTGGGTAGGTCTCGACGGCGCTCAATGTGCTCATTTCAATATCCTATGATCTCCACTCGTTGCTGATTGCCACACTTCATGCAGCGGAAGTTATTGGTGTACTTGTTCCCTTTCGACGGGATACTCACTGTGTTCGAGCTTCGGCTTGTTTCACCGCATTTCTCGCACTTGTTGCAGTAGCTCATCTGGCTACCATTCTGGTTAGCGATAACCGCACCTGCGGTAGGGGTTCCTTGCTTCATGGCCGATACTGGTTGGCACTGTTCACACTCTATCAACACGCGAACAAAATAGGAACACAGGACCGCATTCGCGTTAGGGATTGTACCGAAAAGCCCGGAAGCCGGTAATCCGGCTGAGGACTTGAAGGGGAAAGCCCGACGGCGCTGCATTTGAGCGCCGGAACGCCCCAATCAGCTAATCAGGAATCAGCACATCAGCTAATCATTCACAGCATCCCACTCACCTTGTTCCGCTTCACGAACTTCCCGTACCCCTTCTTGATCCGCACTTCGCCGTTGTGTACCGCCACCTGGCCGCGGAGGATGGTGGTCTTCACCTTACCGGTGAGTTGCATGCCTTCGTAGCCGCTGTAGTCCACGTTCATGTGGTGGGTCTTGACGCTGAGGGTGTGGCGCTCGTTGGGATCGAGCAGGATGATGTCCGCGTCGCTGCCGATGCCGATGGTGCCTTTGCGCGGGAACATGCCGAAGATCTTCGCCGGGTTGGTGGCGGTGACCTCCACGAACTTGTTCACGCTGATGCGCTTCT
>JADLAI010000048.1 GCA_020848295.1 Flavobacteriales bacterium | reverse complement strand
CCATGGGCGAATCCATCCTGGCCAACGTGACCGAGGCACTGCAGGTGGCGCTGCCGGAGTTCACGCCGGAGGTCACGGTGACCTTCGATCCACCGTGGCGGCAGGACATGATCTCCGACGAGGGTCGTCGTTTCCTCGGTGGGTACTGAAGCCATGCTGAGCCTTACCTGCAAAGCCTCCATAAAGGCCGTGGTCTTCCTCGGCTCCAAGCTCGCTACGGGCGAGCGCAGCAGCCTGAAGGACGTGGCCGCTCACACCGGTGAGAACGAGCACACCGTGGGCAAGCTACTGCAGCGGTTGGTGAAGGCGGGCATCATCCAGAGCGCCAAAGGGCCGAAGGGCGGCTTCTTCATCACGTCGGAACAAGCCGAGCAACGCGTGATCCGCATCGTGGAGGCCATCGACGGTGCCAACGTGTTCAAACAATGCGGGCTGGGCATGAGCCAGTGCAGCGATACGCACCCCTGTCCGTTCCACGAGGATTACAAGCCCATCCGCGAAGGATTCAAGCAGCTATGCCAGAGCCGACGCGTACGCGACCTTTTCGAGGAGGTGAACAGCGGGCTGGCGCATTTGGTGGGCTGAGTGGGGATCTCCAATTACGCATTCAAGGTCGGCCAAGAGATGCGCCGCGATCCTTTCGGAGGACGATACGCGGAACAGCTTGCGTAGCGGAGCCTACGGAACCTGTTCTGCGGGGAAGCCATCCTGAAAGAGGGCAGGTTGATCGGCTGATATGGAATGCGTGGATGGAATAAAGGAGGATCGTAGGACCACGCCCCTTCATCACCGCCCCTCCCGTTGGATCGGAAGAGTCCCTTGATCGATCCATAGTCCCACGCTCTCCCGGCAACAACGCTGCCAGATCACAGCTCGCAGGTACCCACCGTCACATCCTTCAGCTCCTTGCTCAGCAGCATATCGCTGGATTGTTTGGTGCGTTCGGTGCCCGTGTTCAGGGCCTTCACCTTCTCGAACCAACACTTGGCCGTTGGCAGGTCCTTTGATCCGTAGAAGTGGTGGAAGGCCAGGTAGAACATGGCCTCCTCGGCATCGCGTGCGGCCTTACCGGCGATCTCCTCCGGCTTCATCCTGCGCAAGGCCTCCTCGAAGAACGGTTTCGCCTGCCAGGTCTTCTTCTCCGGATCCAGGCCCACATTGGCCCGTGCACGGCCGAGGTAGCCCTGGTGGATGCTGGGTTGTTTTTCGATGTACTTGGCCCAGGCCATATCGGCCACGGCGTATTCATCGGCCTTTTGGGCCGCACTACCGAGGTAGTACCAATCGTTCACCGCCACCTTGTTCGAATTGGTCTTGGCCTGGTAGGCCGCCACCGCACGGTCGAACCGTTTGGCTTTCTGGAAATAGGATCCCGCCTCCATGTAAAGGTCGGGGTCGGCGTTGGGCATGGCCGCTGCGGCCATGATCTTCTCCCCGGCCAGCGAATCATTACCAAGCAAAGCCACGGCACGGCCGTAGTACTGCAGGTCGCTGGGCACCACTTTCTCCTGGGGCTGTTTGGCGAAGTAGGCGTCCAGGGTGGCCATGGCGTTCGTGGAATCCTTCAGTTCCACCTGGTCGTACCCTTTGATCCGGAGCAGGGTGTTGTTCACCACGCCGGCTTGTTCCAGCTTGGCGATCAGGTCGAGGGACTGCTTGTATTCCTGCACGAGGAAGAGGAACTGGGCATAACGCACCATCGCACTCTGACTGCCGGAGTTCAACTTGAGGTATTCGTCGTAATCCGCACGGGCCTTCTGGAAATCGCGTTTACCGAAGTACGCCTCGGCACGTCCCCGATAAGCTGGTGCGAAGCCCGGCTCAATGCCGATGGCCTTGTCGTACTCGGCGATGGCCGCGTCGTAATTCTGTGCGCGGCGGTACACCAGGCCGCGGCGGGACACCGGCTTGGCGCTGGTGGTGCGCAGGTCAGAAGCTCGCTTGTAGAAGCTGATCGGTTGGGAGGCGTCGGTCGGGTTCTGCTCCCAGAGGATGTCCCCTTTGAGGATGAGGGCTTCGGGATCGGTGGGGTCAAGTGCGATGGCCGCATCCACGGCGGTCATGGCTTTCGCCAGGTCCTTGTTGTTCCCGCTGAAGTAGCCTTCGGCCACCTCGCGCTGTGCCTGCGCCTGGAGTTTCTTGGTGAACTTATTGGCTTTGTCCGTGGCGATACGTACCGCTTCTTCGAACTTGGCGATGGCTTGGTCATGCTGGCCCTGCACCCACAACACCTTGCCTTGTCCGGCGTGGTTGAGCGGCTGGCGGGGATTCACTTCCACCCCTTTGTTGTAGCAGTAGGCGGCAGAGTCCTCGTGCTCGTTCTCGAAATAATTCTCGCCGAGGTAGAACCAGGCCTCCCCATCCGTTGGGCTTGCGCTCAACAAGGAGCGGAAGGTGGTGGCCGCCTTTTCAAAGCGTTCGCTCTCGGTAAGGGCGATGCCTTCGGCGATGGATTGGGCTTGGACCGCGGCGAACCCGGCAAGTCCCATGATCATCAGTGCGTTACGGAAGAAATACTGCTTCATGTGCTTAGTTCGACACCAGCTCCACCTCCCGACCGGGGACGGTCTGTGGCGCAAGGCCGGATTTGAGGATGATGCGCTGGCCTTTATGGCCTGCCACAAAGGAAACAAAACCGGTGCCAAGACCTGTTTTCCCTTCTTTCAGCACGGCAAAAAGCTTTCGTCTTAGGGGGTATTGGCCATCGGCCAGGGTCGATTGACTGGGCAGGACCGGTGGGTCATCGTCGGCCACGGCGAGCAGAGCCATCCGATCGCGAAGGGCCCTACAGGCGGGATCGTCCAGATCGCTGATGTGGGCGAAGGATAGGAGGCCGATCGCTCCGGGGGTCACATTCAAGCGATGGAGGAGGCTGTCCAGGCCGGGCACCACGGCCATGTTACGCAACCGCTCGGTGCTTCCCTCCAGCAGGGAATCGATCACGGTGCGTGCAATGCCACCCTGCGCATCCTCCACCAACACGGTGACGGAGGTATCTCCGGACAAAGCACGCCTGATCTCGTCCAGGCTGATCGTCCGGTCCGTGGAATTCACTCCTCTGACCACCGCGATCGCGTCGGTGAGCACCGGGACATGATCGGGGTACAGGTTTCGGGTGCGGAAGAAGGCGACCTCGTCGGCACCCGGCAAGGTAGCCGAGAAGACCACCCGGACCGAGTCATTGCGCATGGCCTGGCGCAAAGCCGTTTCGGGAAGGTAGCGCACCCGCACCGTGGCCTGGTCATAGATACTCTCGAAGACAAACCGTTCTGCCTCGATGATCCGTTGGAAGTCCTGATCGGCCACGATGAGGATATCGCCTTTGGTGGGCACATCATCGTGTTGCGGATCGGGCGCCTTGCCCTGACAGGCCACAAGCAGCAGGGCACCGAGGACAACACGTGCGATCATGGGCGTTCTTGGGCGCTGTGTTGCCGGTCTTTCCATCGTTTCCACAACACGAACCGGAGCAGGCCATAACCGACCAGTACGCCACCGATCGGGATCCGGTACGCGGTCACGGCATCGGCGAGCAGGTCGGTACACAGGAGTGCCAGGCCCGCGAGCGTGTAGAAGGCGGACATGAACAGGCGGGATGCGCTTGCGAAGGACATGGGAAAAGAAGAAGAGCGGCTACCTGCCGCTCTTCTGTTGGATCACTTCAGGGTGAAACGGATGGGCAGGTTGTACTGCACCCGCACAGGCTTACCTCGCTGTTTGCCGGGCTCCCAAGCGGGCATGGCCTTCACCACGCGGATGGCCTCCTCATCACAACCACCACCGATGCCACGCAGCACCTTGGGGTCCTTCACCTTCCCATGCTCATCCACCACGAAGGTCAGGTAGACCACACCCGTGATGCCGGCATCCTGGGCCATGGGCGGGTATTTCACGGTCCTGCCGAGGTACTTGAAGAGCTCGGCCTCACCGCCGGGGAAAGAGGGCATCTCCTCCACGATGGTGAAGACCTGCGGCTCGGCCTCTTCCACGGGGGGCGGTGGTTCGTCGATCTTCTCCCCTTCCTGGGTGATGGTACCGGCGTTGGTCTCGGTGAGCGTTTCCTGGGTGGGGGGTGGTTCCTCCACGGGTTCATCCACGGCCTCCAGCTGGGTGAACTGTACACTTTCGATCTTCACCGGGGGCGGTGGTTCGACCGGGGGCGGTGGCGGCTCCTCCTTCTTTTCCTCTTCAAAGAGGTCCAGGTTCACGTCCACGATCTTCTTGGCCTCCACCACCTCCTCCTCGCCCCCCATGGCGGCGATGATCTTGGGCAGGCCGATGGCCAGACCGAAGAAGAGCACCGATCCGAAGAAAGCCAGGATGAGGTTACGAACGTAGTCCCTGCGCAGAACGAAGGCCCCGTAGTCCTGATGACGTTCCGCAAAGACCATCGCGTTGCGCGCTGGTGCGAGGATGTTGTTCCAACTCATGTCCACCACCATGATGGCGGTGATGATGAGCAGGGGGGCGATGAACAGAAGGTATTCCATGGCCCTTAGAGTTTGGCTTTTTCAACGTCCAGCAGGGCTTGCTCCTCTGGCTTCAACTTGTCCAGTACACCATAGGAGCCGATCCCGCTGATGTCCATTTCATCGACCATGTCGATCATGTTCCGATACTTGGCATCGGCATCGGTCTTGATGATGGCCTTCAGGTTGCTCTTATCGCCCTTGATGGCCTTCCGTTTCGCGTTGTATTCGTCCTCATCGATCTTCTTCTCATTGAACTGCCTTGCCAGGTCGTTCAACTGTGCCACGGTCTGTTTGTTGTTGTCAACAAGCAATTTCTGGACCTTACTGAAGTCGGTTCGGCTAAGCGCAGTGGGAGGCCCTTTTTCAGTGGCCTCCTTGCGGAACTCACCCATGTAGTAAAAGATCTGGTCGTTCTTGGTGAGCAGGAGCGTGATGGCATTGCTCAACTGGGTCGGTGGTGGTGCCGGGTCGTTGGGGTCCGGAGGTACCGGATAGGTCATCTGCAACGAACTCGGCTTGTACATGGTGGTGGTGAGGATGAAGAAAGTGAGCAACAGGAAAGCCAGGTCCACCATCGGCGTCATGTCGATGTGGGTGCTGCCCTTCTTCGCCCTCTTCTTTCCTTTCCCTCCGCTATCACCACCACCTTCGGGTACTTGTGCCATGGTGTATTTCTTTAGTCGGCCTCCCTAAGAACTGTACACGTCAGCTTGTGGAAGGTTCGATCGGGTTGGTCACATCCTCGACGCTTCGAGGTCGGTGATCATTTTGAACTTACTGATCATGATGCCCGGCGACTGGAAGGTGCGGATCACCTCGGCCACGCGGCTGTAGTTGGTATTCCCATCGGCCTTGAGCGCCACAACGGGATTCTGTCCGGCGTCGTTCCAGAAAATGGTCCTGGTCACGGTGATCCAGTCGCGTAGCTGGTTATTGGTGCTGTCCACCGGGATCCCTTTGTGTTGTGCCATGTACTCCTTCCGTTCGGATCCGGTCTCCAAGGCAAGCAGTTCCTTCAGGTTCTGGATGGGTACCCCGATGGGTCCTGCGTTCACGAATCTGATCTTTTCCTCCTGGCTGGGCATGTAGTCGATGCGTTTGCCGAGTTCTTCGAGCACCGCGATCCGCACCCCTTTGTCGGTGAAGTCCCAGAAGACCTTGCCCGCCGTGTCCACCACGATGGTCATCATGTTGGTCATCGGAATGGGCGACTGGGACATGGACGAAGGGGTATCCACCGCGACCGCCTCTTCGGGTCGGAACTGGGCGGTGAGCATGAAGAAGGTCACCAACAGGAAGGCAAGGTCAACCATCGGAGTCATGTCCAATGATGGACTGCTCTTCGGCATTTTGATCTTCGACATCGTGCTTCTTGTTTATGGTTCAGGGCGTTCCGTCCCGCAAGTCGGGTCGGACATGTCCAACCTCTACTTGCGGTTGGCCAGGGTCTGGCTCACACTGAAGCCTGCCTCGTCGATCCCATGGGTGATGGCATCGATGCGATTGCTGAAGTAGTTGAAGAAGATGATGGCCAGGGTGGAACCAGCGATACCGAAAGCGGTGTTGATGAGCGCCTCGGAAATACCAGTGGAAAGCGCCGTGGCATCCGGAGTTCCGGAGGTGGCCAGTGCACTGAAGGCCCGGATCATCCCCAACACGGTACCGATCAGACCCAACAGGGTGGAGATGCTGGCACAGGTGGAAAGGATCACCATGTTCTTGCTCAGCATGGGCATCTCCAGGGCGGTGGCCTCTTCAAGCTCCTGTTTCACCGCTTGTAGGCGGGTCTCCTTGTCGTGCGTGGCATCGTAGAGCACCGTCTTGTACCGCTCCAATCCGCTGCGCATCACATTGGCCACGGAACCCTGTTGTTCGTCGCACACGGCCACGGCCTTGTCCACCTCATCGTTACTCAAGTGCTGGCGCACATTCACGATGAACTCATCGATGCGGCCCTTACCCTTCGCACGGCCCAGGGTGATGAAGCGCTCGACCGCGAAGATGATCACGAACAGATTCACGCTGATCAGGATCGGAACGATGAACCCACCCTTGTAGATGGTCCCGTACAATTTTCCCGGATTCACATCGATCGGATGTCCATGCACCGGGTCGTTGTTCTGAAAGTTGGCCGGGTCGCCGAGGATGTACGCGTAGATCGCCGCGCTGATGATCGGAACGAGAATGAACACAAGGGCTACGAACAGGGAGTTCGCCTTCCCACTCTTCACATTGCTCATTGGGGTCGTCTTAAGGTGATGTTGTTGTTAGCGTCGTTGGAGGTGCCGGTCCGGTGTTGCGGCGGCGGGGGTCAAACTTAGCAAGTATCGCTTTCGTGCCATGTGCTCGGGTGGAGAACATGCGGAACAGCGCTTTCTACGCTCGGCGTGACCGCGACAATGGTAACGAGGGTGCTGGCTCCCCGCGTATCCGGAGAGGCACAGGACCGGGAACGGTAAGCAACCGGGAAGGAACGGTCGTGCGAGTGCCATAGGATCCCGAACCCGCACATTTATTCTCCATGTATTTATTTTACATGTAATATATTTGCACCCACAATGAACCGAAAGACCTTCCTCCGCAACGGCGTCCTGGGGGGTACCGCATTGGCCGCCCTGGGGAAGGCCGTTGGCACCTCTGCATCACCGGAGGTCGTCGGGTTCGATCATTTACCAAATGAGAACACACACATCATGAAGAACATGGTCTTGCACCGGGCCTCCACCCGCGGCCACGCCGACCACGGTTGGCTCCAGTCCCATCACTCCTTCAGTTTCGCGAGCTATTACGATCCGGCGCGCATGCACTTCGGAACACTTCGTGTGCTGAATGATGATGTGATCGCACCTGGTCGTGGTTTCGGCACACACCCACACGAGAACATGGAGATCGTGACCATCCCGCTGTCGGGCACGGTGGCGCACAAGGACAGCTTGGGGAACAGCGGCACGATCAAGGCGGGAGAGGTGCAGGTGATGAGCGCCGGCACAGGCATCACCCACAGTGAGTTCAATCACGGGGCTGATGCGGAGCTACGTCTGTTGCAGACCTGGATGTTCCCGAAGCAGCGCAACGTGGAACCGCGTTACGCGCAGATCCAATTGGACCACCATGCCGGGGAGAACGGCTTCCAGCAAGTGCTTTCGCCCCACCCGGACGATGCGGGGGTGTGGGTGCATCAGGATGCCTGGTTCCACCTTGGCCGTTTTGAGGCCCACAGGGAGATCGAATACCATGTGAAGCGGAAAGGCAACGGGGTATATGCCTTCCTCATCGATGGGGAGGCCACGATCAATGGTCAGGCACTGTTTCAGCGGGATGGGCTTGGGGTGTGGGATGTGGAGAGCCTTTCGATCACCACTGGTCAACACGGTGCGCGCATCCTATTGATGGATGTGCCGATGGAACTGGCCTGACCGGTCGCAGGACGGATACGGATCGGCGTGGGGCGTGAGCCGGGTCGAAGGATGACCATCGTCGCCACTTCATCGCCTGCGGGGCATCCACTTTACACCAAGGCACGTGGGTAACCAGCGGGGTCTCCTTGGCGTTCAAGTGCCCTTGCACGGGCTTTCTTTGCCCTGCGGCGGCCGTACATGTTATTCAACAGCATCCCCTTCCTCCTCCTCGTACTGCCCACCTTCGTGCTGTACTACCTGCCGTTGATGCGTGGCTTCCAGCTGCACCTCATCATCATCAGCAGTTTCATCTTCTACGCGTACAACGATCCGGCGCTACTCACCTTGCTGCTGGTCTCCATCAGCATCAACATCGCGGCGAGCTATGCGGTGGTCTTCGGACCGCAACAGCATCGGAGGACGTATGCCACGCTCGGCGTGGTGGCCAACCTGGGCATCCTGCTCTTCTTCAAGTACGGTCCGCTCTTCGGGCGATCGTTCTTCCCGGAGACCTCCAGCATCGGGCAGTTCCTGGTGAGCATTCCGCTTCCGGTGGGGATCAGCTTCTTCACTTTCCAGGGGATCAGTCTGGTGGTGGAGGCCTACAAGGGCAAGCAGATCGAGGAGTACGATGCGATCGTGGTGCGGGGCATCGCACGTCATGGTCTACGCATCGCGGCCTTCAAGGCCTTCTTCCCGCAGTTGGTGGCCGGTCCGGTGGTCACCGCGCACGAATTCCTACCGCAGGTCAGGACCAAGTACTTCAAGGACATCAACTGGAACAGCGCCTTCGCCTCGTTGGTGGTCGGCTATTTCCTTAAGATGGTGATCGCCGATAACTTGAAGGACCAGACCTTCTGGGTCACCTTCCCCTATTTCCGCGACATGCACAGCATCACCCTGGTGGTGTTGTTGTTCGGCTATTCGTTCCAGATCTTCTCGGACTTCGCCGGTTACTCGCTCATCGCCATCGGGCTGGCGAAGTTGTTCGGGTACGATTTCCCGACCAACTTCAACTTCCCGTACATCTCCACCACGTTCGCCGAGTTCTGGCGGCGCTGGCACATCTCGTTGAGCACGTTCCTGCGCAACTTCCTGTACATCCCGTTGGGCGGCAACCGCAAGGGTGGTTTCCACACGTACAAGAACCTGATGCTCACCATGGTACTGGGCGGTCTGTGGCACGGTGCGGCGTGGAGCTACGCGGTCTGGGGCTTCTTCCACGGCCTGGTCCTCGCATTGGAGCGCTTGTTGAAGGATGCCGGGTGGAAGGTGCGGCTTCCCGCAGCCATCCACATGCTCTTCATCTTCTGCATGGTCACCCTGGCCTGGCTGCTCTTCAAGTTGCCCGAGTTCAGCCACGTGGTGGAGTACATGCGCTGCCTGTTCACCAACACGCACATTGCGAACCTGCAACCCCTCATCCTGTTCTTCACCATCCTGTTCTCCATACCTGCGATCATCTACCACCTGATGCATCTCTGGACCCGGAAGCCGCAGCCCCTCCTCACCCGCATCAAGCCGGTGCTGTACGGTATCATGCTCTTCCTGATCCTTGTGAACTCCGGCGGAGGCGCCTCGTTCATCTACTTCCAGTTCTGACCCACGTATGATCCGCCGTTCGCTCATCGTCTTCGCGATCCTCGTGGTCGGATATGCCCTGTACATCAAGTTCGGCAAGCCGGAGTTGAACACCGTGCAGCACCAGGCCAGCGGCAATCGCATCAGTGCGGAACAATACGTATTCGGGCCCGAGGCCCCGGATGCGACGGTGATCGTGGGTTCATCGCTTTCGTTCCGTATCGCGATGGACAGCCTGCCCCCACATACCAGCAATCTGAGCTTCGGTGGGCTCACGGTGTACGATGGTCTCGAACTGGTGCGCCGTTCGGGGAAAAAGCCCAAGCGTATCCTGGTTGAAACGAACATGATCTTCAAGGAGGCGGACCGCGCATTCCTTGATGCGGTATTCCAGCCCGGGCTTTATGAGTTGCGCAAAGCCGCACCGATCCTGCGGGAGGAGAACCAGCCGACCGGTGTCCTGATCGGTTACATCAAACGTGCGATGAAGCAGGGTGGGCAAGGACCCGATGTGGCCGAAGCGGACAGCATGCAGATGAGCGAGAACCTGTTGAACACCAACCGGGGCATCTTCGCGAAAGTGCCTGTGGACAGCACACAGGAGCGGTTCATGGCCACCTTGGAACGGGAGGTGAAGGCCCTGGAGAAGAACGGCACCGAGGTGCTCTTCGTGGAGGTGCCGATCAGCGCGGAGTTGATGGCCAGCCCATTGGCCACCCGTGCGCGTGAGTCCGTGATGGAGCACTTCCCCACGCACACCTTCATCCGGAGCGACCGCACCTGGCGCACCACGGACGGCCTGCACCTGGAGTGGCACAACGCCCAACGTTATAGTCGTTGGCTGGCCCAGCAACTTCGGTCCACCCCCTGATCGAACCCGGCAGGGTCTTTGGTGTCCAACCACCACAAACCCGCTGCCATGAGGATCCTCCTGCTTTCCCTGCTCGCCCTGTTCATCGGCGCACCGTCCTACGCACAGGACTCCCCGGCCGACAGTACCGGCCTGCCGGGCGATGGCTTCAGCCTATCAGGCGCGCTGGACCTGTTCAAGACCGCGAAGGACCTGGAAGCCTTCGAACAAGCCCTGAACACCGAGGACCAGAAGGTGAATAACCTGGACCTCGATGGGAACGGTGAGGTGGACTACATCCGCGTGGTGGACCACCGGGATGGGGATGTCCAT
>JADLAI010000047.1 GCA_020848295.1 Flavobacteriales bacterium | reverse complement strand
GCAACCTCATGTACGAACAGAACAGCCGGATCTTCTTCCAACAGGCCGAGCAGCCCGTGAAAGCGTCCATACAAGGGAACACGCTGGTGCTGGAAGTGAACGCCATGATGAACATGAAGGCCGACAGTTACCTGGCGATCTTCCACATCACCCAATTGGGACAAAGTGCCGAAGAGGCCGATAGCCTGATGAACGAACGCATTAACGGATTCACCCGGCGGGTGAAGAAGGATGGTGTGAAGGAAGCGGACATCTTCGCGGATATGCTCTCCTTCATCCCGGTGTACGAGATCGAGACCACCAAAAAGCTCTTCAGTAAGACCTACCAGGAAGTACCGGCCGGCTTCGAGATCCAAAAGAACATCCATGTCAAGTTCCGCGATGCGCGTATCCTTGATAAGCTGGTGACGGCGGCCGCGAAGGAAGAGATCTACGACCTGGTCAAAGTGGACTTCTTCGTGGAACAGCAAAGCGCCTGCTACGACACCTTGCGCATGTTCGCCACCAAATTGCTCCAACAGAAGCTGGACAACTTCGAGAAGTTGGGCTTGGAGGTGAAGGAAAGCCACCGTACCGCCGCAGAGAAGAATGGCGCCTACTTTCCGCTGGACCGCTACACCGCGTACCAAAGCCGATCGCAGAGCAGCCTCAACAGCCGCCGCAAGGGGGAACTGGTGAACGACGTGAAGAAGAGCAGCACACTATTCTACAACAAGGTGCCGTACGGCCAGTTCGACATCGTGCTGCACGCCGAGATCACCGAGCCGCCGGTGCAATACACTTACAACCTCACCCTACACTGCCAGCTACCCGAGGCCTTCCGCGACAAGGAGGGCAAGAAGGAAGTGAAGGAGATCATCAAATACATGCTCGTGACCCCGGATGGTGCCGTGAAGGAGCTGGGCATGAAGTGATACCCAAGCCGCGCAGGCCGATCAAGCGCCGATGGCCGTGCCAGCAGTGCGTTCGTGCTGCACGTGGATCGCGTGCGCGGCGAAAAGCAGCAGCATGGGCTCCACCGGTTCGCCGTCGGTGGCCACCAGCTCCGGTTCGCGTTCAAAGTCAGACCAGTTCATGCGCGTGGTGATCCGGGCGCGCACGGTACCGTGCAGATCCAACAGGTGGTACTCGTTGCTGAACCACTGCTTCCGACGGAGGATGTACGTGGTTCCGCCCTGCACCGCCATGATCCGGATGCGATCCCATGCGAGATCGGCCGTCCACAGCGGCACATCGCCGAAGAACAAGGCCAGTTCACTGCTCCAACGCTTCTTCGCACGCAACGCGTACAGACCACCGGCCACGACCAACTCGCGGTCGCTGGAGTACCAATGGGGCTTGATGAGCGAGCCGAGCACCTTGCCCTCGTGGTCCAACAGGCTCCACGTACGTTTTTCCGTGCGGTGGAAACGAGTGGATGTGGCCAGGTGCATGGTGTTGTTCGGTTCTCCGATGGTGAAGATGCACAGGATCCCGGCTTTGCCGCACATCGGTGGTACGGACGGAACATGTGGAGGATGGCCGGTCAGGCTCAGAGGGGCATTCAAGGAACGATGGCGGCAGGCCCTCCACAATCCAGTTTCTACGTGCTTCGGGCCACACATAGCAACGGGAGCAGGATCGCAGTCGAACGCTTCCTGAAACGTTGACCGACCTACTACCGGCCGATCAACTCCGCAGGTTTGCCGTTGGTCTTCACGGCCTGCACCCGCGCGGCCACCGCGCCATGCACCACCTCTTGGATCCGGGTACGGATACCCATCTCGGCGAGTTTGTTGGTGCTGGCATTGGGGTACACCCGGTTGCTGAGGAAGACGTAGACCACGTGCTGTTCAGGATCCACCCAGGCCATGGTGCCCGTAAAACCGGTATGACCGAAACTGGCATAGCTCACGCAATCGCAGGTGGGGCCTCCTTTCCCTTGCACGGGCCGGTCCCATCCCAAGCCGCGGCGGTTGCCCGTGCCACTGGGCGAGCAGAACTGGCACTTGGTGAATTCCTTCACTACGGCCTCGCTCAAATACCGACGGCCGCCATAGACACCACCGTTGGCGAGCATCTGCATCACCATGCCCAGGTCATTGGCATTGCTGAAGAGGCCAGCATGGCCGGCCACACCGCCCTTCATGGCCGCGCCGGGGTCGTGTACATCACCCTGGATCTGCCGCATGCGGAAGGTGAGGTCGTATTCGGTGGGCGCGATGCGGTCCAGCGGGAAACGCTCCCACGGTTTGTAGCCGATCGTAGCCGCCCCCATGGGTCGGTAGAACGTGCTGCTCACGAAACGATCCAAGGGCATGCCACTGAGCCGCTCCACCACCTCTTGCAGCAAGTAGTAACCCATATCACTGTACACGTACTCGCCCTTCTTGCCCAGCGGTGTGTTCACCATCCAGGTGAGCATGCTGTCCTTGTATGCTTGCGGGATGTAGAGTTTATTGGCCACGCGCACGGTGAACTTCTCGGTGGCCGTGTCCGAGACGAGTTCGGTGCGCAGCTTGCCGTCCTTCAAGAGCTTCGTGTAGAACGGAACGAAGGCCTTCAACCCGGCCTGGTGGGTGAGGATCTCGCGGAAACCCATGCGGGCGTGGGCAGCGCTCAGTTCATCGAGTTCCGGCAGGTAATGCCCCACGGGCTTGTCCAGATCGAGCTTGCCCTCGTCCACCAGGCGCATCAGGGCCATGGTGGTGCTGGCCACCTTGGTAATGGAAGCCAGATCATAGATGTCGTCGGTGCGCACCTTACGCTTCTTATCGTAGGTGCTGTGACCGTAAGCCTGGTTGAGGATCACCTGGCCATCCACGGCCACGAAGACCTCACAACCTGGATAAGCCTGGGCTTTCATCCCTTCGTTCACGGCTGCGTCAATACCGCGCAGATCGGTGCTGCTGATGCCGAGTGCTTCGGGCAGGGTGTACGCCATACGGCCATTCGGTCCGAAGGTGCGCCCATCGCCACATTTGTAGAATGATGAGGCGGTAACAGGCAGCATGCCATCCACACCGATCGCCCCGAAGATGGCCTGGGCCATGAGGTCCTGTGTTTCCTCAGTCTCCTCATAGGCGACCATCACCGAACTCATCAGTTGGGCACCGTAGGCTTTGGTAAGGCGGTAGGGATTGGCGAAGAGGGCGAAGATGGTCGGTCGGCGAGCGGCCACCTCGCGCACGATGTCAAGCGCCGTTTCCGGCACACCGAAATCCTTGTTCACGCGCCAGGTGGTGTTGTGTATCGAAACGATCACCCGATCGAAGGCATCCAGTTTGCGTAGCAGCACCTCCAGGCTGTCACGCTTCAAAGCCTTGTCGCAGCGGAAGGTCTTCACCGGGGCATAGCGCTGAAGGCCGGTCTGGAAGGGATTGCCGATGGTATCGCCGATCACGAGTGATGCGATCTTCAACGTGTCCAAACGACCCACCGGTATGGCCTTGTGGTGATCGTTGAGCGCGGTGATGGCACCGGCGTAAAGGTTGCGGCGCAGGAGTTTCGCACGCATGGGGTTGAGGTCGGCGAACAGGTCCTTGGTCTCTACGGGTTTGTACCTGTCGAGGCCCGCCCATTCCTTGGCACGCAGCACCTTCAAGCACTTGTGGTCGATCAGGGCGCGGTCCACGATGCCGCTATCCACCGCTTGTTTGATGCGTTCGATGGCTTTCACGGGATCCTGCGGGAAAAGCATCACATCGTTGCCGGCGAGCAGTGCGCGCAGTTCGATCTCGCCGGGTTTGTCGGCCTTGGCCACGCCCTTCATGTTCAGCGCATCGGTGAAGACCAGGCCCTTGAAGCCCAGTTCGCGTTCCAACAACTGGTTCACGATCGGTTTGCTCAAGGTGCTGGGCTGGCCCTTCGTGCTATCCAACGCCGGCACTTCGAGGTGCGCCACCATCATCGCCGCGATCCCCTCTTCCACGATGCGCTGGAAGGGATAGAGCTCCAACGAATCCAGACGGGTGCGGCTGTGCGCGATCAGCGGCAGGCCGAAATGCGAATCGGTATCGGTATCGCCGTGTCCGGGGAAGTGCTTCGCCGTAGCGATCACCCCACCCTTCTGCAAGCCACGCATGTAAGCGATGCCTTTGCGCGCCACCTGTTCGCGGTCCTCGCCGAAGCTCCGATCGTTGATCACGGGATTCGCCGGGTTGTTGTTCACATCCAGTACCGGACTGAAGCTCACATGCACTCCGAGCCGTTTCATCTCCCGCGCGATCTCCAGGCCCATCTCTTCGATCAGCGAATCGTTCTTCAGCGCACCCAAGGTCATCTGGCGCGGGAAGCGGATGGTGCTGTCCAGGCGCATGGCCAGGCCCCACTCCAGGTCCATGCCGATGAGCAAAGGCGTCTTCGCCGCCGCTTGAAAGCGGTTGGTGAGCTTCGCCTGCCGGGCCGGACCGCCCTTGAAGAAGATGATGCCGCCGATGTTGCGTTGGCGGACGAGGTCCTCGATGCCCTGTTCGTGCTTGGCATCCCGGTCGCTGTACGCCGCCACCATCATCAGCTGGGCGATGCGCTGGTCCAGGTCGAGGGTACTGAAGACCGAATCGGCCCATGGCGTGGCCGTGTCCAGGAAGGGAGGTGGGGCGCCATCCTTGTTGGGCCGGGGGCTTTGTGCGCTGCCTAAGGAGAAGGCGGCACCAAGCAGTAAAAGGAGGAACGGGAACCTGCGGGTCATGGGATGTCGCGAAGCTATCCCCGTGCCATGCCTTGCTTCGACCTGTAGCAGTGGCAGTTGTGAACAAGGGGGTCGTGGCTATTCCAACCCACGATAGGGTCGCATTGGACCCGGCAGGGTTCCAAGGAAGATCGGATCACGGAAGGGACGAGCTGAAAAGAAGGCGAACTTCGCGCCCCGATCGAACAAGGTACCTGGCCGATCGGCCGAGCCGTATCCTGGATCCGTCGAAACAAGCCCTGCAAGGCCGCAACATCCACCCAAACCGTCCGTAACGCTACCCGGAACCAAGAACCAGACTCCATGAAACACCTGCACTATCTACTGGCACCTCTGTGTACCATCGCTCTACTGGCCACACCGGCCCATGCCACCCCCCCACCGGTGGGCACCAGCACGGCCACCGTCCAACTCACGGGCTGGCTCCATGTGGATGATCTGGAAATGCGCGATGTGGACCTGGTCGTATCGGTGAACGGTGCCCAGAGCAGAGTGCGCGTGAACAATAGCGGTCGATTCGAGGTCAACCTGCCTGGCGAGAGTGCCGTGACACTGCGTTTCGAGAAGCCCGGTCACGTGGCCAAAGAGATCACGGTGGACACCCGCAACCTGCAGGACGGTGGTTTCGATGGGCAGCGCAAGCGGCAGGTGAAAATGGCCGTGATCATGGAGCAAGAGCGTTATATGGGCGGCTTGACCTTCGCTGGCCCTGTGGGCCGCATCGGTTTTGAACAGGGCGGCGGTTGCGTGGCCGTGGAACATACACGCACCACCGAGCCGGCCAAGCGCCGCGGGGTGATGGAGTTCTGATCGGTCGATCCGTACCAAGGGAGCAGCGATGTCCTACAAGAGGGCATCGCTGCTTGCATTTGAACCCTTTCGTATTTCCGATCCAGCGAACCGGGATCCGCTGCGCCCCAGCCGCAAGACCTGCACCCACGTACATTCCTCGGCAAATTCTCAGCGTAAGCTGCATCTCTGCGGTGACCAAGATGAAGGTCCATTCATGGGTATTGATGCTCCTTTACCTTTGACGAGCCACTGGACGCGCCGTTGCACCGCGTCTTGAAGTATCCCTATTCCATGGCAGACCTCATTCGGCTCCTCCCCGACCACGTGGCCAACCAGATCGCTGCCGGGGAAGTGGTGCAGCGCCCGGCGAGTGCGGTGAAGGAACTGCTGGAGAACAGCGTGGACGCCGGAGCCACGCGTATTGTTTTGGTGGTGAAGGACGGTGGCCGCAGCTTGATCCAGGTGACGGACGATGGCCGTGGCATGAGTGCCATGGACGCCCGCGCCTGTTTTGAACGGCACGCCACCAGCAAAATCCGCGAAGCCGATGACCTCTCGGCGTTGCGAACCAAGGGCTTCCGTGGCGAAGCGCTCGCCAGCATCGCCGCCATTGCCCAGGTGGAACTGTGGACGCGCGAGCCGGAACAAGAACTCGGCATCCGGGTGTTGATCGAAGGCAGTCGGGTGCGTACCCAGGAGGCAATGGCCACGGCCGTGGGTACCACCATCGCCGTGCGCAACCTCTTCTTCAACGTACCGGCCCGCCGCCAGTTCCTGAAAAGCGACAGCGTGGAGCTGAAGCATGTGCTGGACGAGTTCCACCGGATCGCCCTGGCCCACCCGGAGATCGCTTTCCAACTGGTACACAACGAGCAGGAGGAGTACAACATTCCCGTGGGTTCGGAACGCCAACGGATCGTACATCTCTTCGGTCGCAAGTACGACGAGCGACTGGTACCCGTTGAGGAGAACACCGACTTCGTCAGTGTGACCGGCTTCGTGGGCAAGCCGGAATTCGCCAAGCGCTCCCGTGGCGAACAATACTTCTTCGTGAACCGGCGCTTCATCCGCAGCAACTACCTGGAGCACGCCGTACGAAAAGCATACGACGAGCTGGTCTCCCGCGAGAGCTTCCCATCCTGGTTCCTGTTCATCGACATCGACCCGGCGCAGATCGACATCAACATACACCCGACCAAGACGGAGATCAAGTTCCGCGACGACCGTGCGGTGTACGCCATCGTACATGCGGCGGTGCGCCGTGCCCTGGGGCGGTTCAACATCGTACCCAGTCTGGACTTCGAGCCCGAGCCGGCGATCCTGGCAGCCTTCGCACAGCAACAGGCTGCCACGTCGCCACCGCGCGAACCCGTTCCGGCATGGCGACCGCATGACCTGGGTGCGTTCCAAGCGCCGCCACGGCCGAACGTAGCGGGTTGGCAGCAGCTGTTCGACCTGGGTGGAACAGTACCTACCCCAGCGCCAGAAGCTCCGCGCCCAACCGAAGAGCCACGGGTGATCCCCTGGCGCGAGCACGAAGGCATACCCGGCGAACGCCCCGTCTTTCAACTGCACGGCACCTACATCATCGCACAACTGCGCAGCGGATTCATGGTGGTGGACCAACAACGTGCGCATGAACGCATCCTCTACGAGCGCAACCTGAAGTTGATCCAACTGGGAGCCGGACTGAGCCAGGCCGAGCTGTTCCCACGCCACATCGAACTAAGCGCCTCTGACTTCGCCCTGGTACAGGACGTGATGCCCGAGCTCCGCAGCATGGGCTTTGACCTGGAACCCTTCGGTGGCCGAACGATGCAGGTGAACGGCATGCCCGCCGAAGCCGCTGAAGAAGACCCCACCCGATTGCTGGAGGGCCTGCTGGAACAGTTGAAGCACGAACGCGGCACGCTGCGCAACGAACGCCACGCCATCCTCGCACGCGGCATGGCGCACAGCATGGCCATTCGTCCGGGCCGCGTGTTGAGCACGCCCGAGATGCACGACCTGATCGACCGGTTGTTCGCCTGCGAGATGCCGTACCATACGCCAACGGGCAAACCCACGTTGATCACCTACGGGCTGGACGACCTGAACGAGCGATTCGAGCGTTGAGGGAGCGCCGCCGTACCGTTGATGCGATCGATCCTCGGCACTCTACTTCTCCTCGCCAGCGCAACGACACTGAGCCAGGAACTGGTCCTCAACGGCAGCTTCGAGCGGCACCGAACCTGCCCAACACGCATCGGGAACAGGCCCGCACGCGGTGTGGAGCACCTGAAGACCGTTGGTGGCATACCGGGCTACTTCCACGCCTGCGGCACCACCATGGGCACACCCGCGAATTGGAGCGGTCACCAAACACCGTTCGACGGCGAGGCGTACATGGGCTTGGTGCTCACTGCACACGGCGGAGGTGAATGTGCCGTACGTGAGTTCGTCCAACTCGAACTGGCCGAGCCGTTGGAGAACGGCGGCAAGTACCTGCTCTCCTTCCACGTGAGCCTGGCCGACCGGTCGGGCTACATGACCGATCGCATCGGCGCCTGTTTCAGCGCGGAAGACCGCACACGGAAGCCGGGGTTGGCCGCCTCTTTCGGCAAACCCGATGTGGACAACATGCTGAACCACTTCCTGGGCGATAGCACTGGCTGGATGCGCGTGGAAGGCATCTACAACGCAAGGGGCGGCGAGCGTTACATCCAGATCGGCAACTTCCAGCTCTGCGACCGCACCAGCCGCAAAGCCGTAACGCCGAACAAGGGCGCTGGCACCCTGCGGAACATGAAAAGCAAGGCCCAGGCGGACATGGACCCGGATCGGGAAAGCGGGTTGCGCCTCCGGATGGCTGCCACCCAAGCATACATCCTGTTGGATGCGGTCTCCCTTGTACCATTGGGCCACATAGGCAACGTGCACACCCTGTCCGCAGCGGAAGCCTGTACCACCGACCCAGGCGTGCCACCGGCCGCATCAGAACTGGTGCCGGACCCTTCGTTCGACCAGAACATCCCCGCACACCGCTCCGTGTGGAAGAACGCCAGCGGCGGTACACCGGACTTCGAGGTGGGGCGCACCGGCATCTACCTGCACTCCGCCGTGAACAAGGACCACCGCGAATACATCCACACCCCGTTGAAGGAACGGCTCGATCCCTGTGGCGTGTACACCGTACGTCTTCGTGTCTTGCGCAGCGGCACCTACGCCTACGCTGTGGATCGCATCAGCGTGGGCCTTACCGAAGCGTTCGAGAACGACCGGAGGCGCGGCCTGCTGGACATCCCCCTGCGCTGGGAGCTGAAGGACAAAGGCATCATGGACGACACCCAGACCTGGACCACCTTGTGTGGGACCATCAATGGTGGTGGCTGCGCCAACCGCATGGTCGTGGGCAACTTCAGCAGCGACGACAGCACCACCATCGTGCAACGCGATCCGCAAGGCGGACCGTTCGCCTACTACTTCGTGGACGACATTTCGCTCTGGCGCACCGGCACGGTGGAAGGCTGCAACACCGGCTGTCCCGACGCCATTGTGGCGATACCGGTGGATGCGGATACGGCCGATGTGGCACACCAATGGCCGCTCGTGTTGCACTTCGATGTGGCCGACCACGTACCGGACGAGGACCTGTTGCCCACCGTGGAGGAACTGTTCCAACGGCTCGCCGCACAGCCGCACCTACGGATCATCGTGGCGGGCCATACCGATGCGACCGGCAATGAGCAAGCGAACATGAAGCTGGCCAAACTACGCGCACTGGCGGTACGGGACGAGTTGATCCAGTTAGGTCTTCCGAGGGAACGCATGGTGATCGAGATCATGGGCAGCAAGGAACCGATCGCCACCAACAGCACGGAGGCGGGACGCGCCCTGAATCGCCGCGTGGAGATCCGTATCCCGGGACTGGAGAACTGAGCCGCGCGTACTTTCGCGCGCAGATGCAATACGGCAGCAACCCCTTTTCGGGGCTTCCCACGGTGGTGAAGAACCTGTTGATCATCAACGGGATCGTCTTCCTGCTCAAGATCACCGGGCTGGGCAACTTCGGTGGCACGGACATGGACACGCTGTTCGGCCTGCACTTCTTCTCCTCGCCCCTGTTCAAACCCTGGCAGCTGGTCACACACATGTTCATGCACGGCGGACTTGCCCACCTGGCGCTGAACATGTTGGGCCTTTTCATGCTGGCCCCACCGCTGGAGTACAAATGGGGTTCGCAACGCTTCCTCACCTTCTATATGATCACCGGCATCGGTGCAGCCCTCTTCTACAGTGGGGTGCATGCCATCGAATATGCGCAGCTGGTGCAGCACATCTCCGCCGACCAACTGGAACTGGTGAAGCGTAATGGACCGGAGCTGTGGGCGCAACGTCAGAACTACCTGGATCCGGACCTCGGGCGGATCAACGAACTGTTCAACATCCCCATGGTGGGGGCCAGCGGAGCGATCTATGGGGTGCTGCTCGCCTTCGGCATGACCTTTCCCAATGTGGAACTGATCATGTTCCCTTTGCCGATCCCGATCAAGGCGAAATACTTCGTGATGATCCTTGGCGGTTTGTCGCTATTCAACAGCTTGGATACCAACCCCGGGGACAACATCGCCCACCTCGCCCACCTGGGTGGCATGGTGGTGGGTTTCATCCTGATCCGACTATGGAAGGATCGGGGCGACAACAGTTTCGGCTGGAGGCAATGAACCGATCACACGAACGGTACATGCATTGAAGGAACCAGTACGACCTTTGTATGCTTGCTCCATGGTCGATGCACGACCTTCGAGCACCCGACCGGAACGATGAGGTTGCAGGATGATCTAAGAAGCCAATGGCGCAGTGGGGGCATGCTCGTGCGCCTGCTCCTGATCAACGTGGGTGTGTTCGTGGCACTGGTGGTGGCGAAGTTGCTTTTCATGGCCCTCGACCACGGTGAAGCGGAGGCCATGCGAGAGACGTACGTGCTGCAATGGCTGCGGTCCACCTCGGACCTGTCCGAACTGATCACCCGTCCCTGGACAGTGCTCACCTACATGTTCGTACACACCGGGATCGGCCACATCTTCTGGAACATGATCCTGCTGTGGTTCGGTGGGCGGTTGTTCCAGGACCTGCTCGGTGAAAAGCGTCTCCTGGGGAACTACCTGCTCGGCGGCTTGAGCGGCTACCTGCTCTTCGCGCTTTCCCAGAACCTGTTCCCAGGGCCACATGGCGGTATGCATGCGGGCATCCAAGGGGCGTCGGCGGCGGCCCTGAGCGTATTCGTGGGCATCGCGGCCTATAGGCCGGACATGGTGGTACACCTGATCCTGATCGGGCCGGTGAAATTGATGTACGTGGCGGCCGTATTCGTGCTACTTGATCTTGTGGGGATGGGGTCGGGCGATGGCGTGGCGCATGAAGCCCACATCGGAGGTGCCCTGTACGGATTCATGGCGGCACAACAGCTCCGGCGTGGGCGTGATCTATCCCTGGGTTTCGTAGAGACCATGGGGCGTTGGTGGCCCTTCGGGAAGCGACGCGGATCAAGACTACGCGTGGAGAAGACCTTCACCCGTAGTGGCCATCGGAACGACGAAGCGTACAATGCCAGCAAGCGGGACAAGCAGGCACGCGTGGATACCATCCTGGACAAGATCTCGCGCAGCGGGTACGATAGCCTGAGCAAGGAGGAGAAGGACTTCCTGTTCAAGGCGAGCGACGGGAAATGACCGGCCGATAGGCCAAGCAGGTGACCAGTCATGAACAAGGCACGCAATATGCCACCCGTGGCTGGCACGGAACACGCGACCTCGCCCAAGCGCCCATCGAAATGGCTGGTGCCGTTGTGGTGGTTGAACATCGGTGCGGCACTGGCGCTGGCCGTGACCTACCTGGCGCCTCACGTGAGTCCGGTGTACACCTGGGTACCGGCCCTGCTGGCGATGACCTATCCGTACCAATTGCTCATGCACGTCGGGTTCCTCGGCTGGTGGTTCCTCACGCGCCGCAAACGGATGTTGCTATCCGGGACCTTACTGGCCCTGGGGTTCGCCCACATCGGCGATCATGTGCAGGTATTCGGTCGGCAGGAACCGACCGTTGCCGTGAGCGACCGGGCCAAGGTGATGTCCTACAACGTGCGGCTCTTCGACCTGTACGCCTGGAGCCGGAATAAAGAGACACGGGAGGCCATCTTCGACCTGCTGCACCGCGAGGACCCGGACATCCTCTGCGTCCAGGAGTATTTCCAGAGTACCCACAAGCGCTTCTTCCGCACGAAGGAGAGCCTGCTCTCGGACTTCCGTTTCGTGGCATCGCACGAACGGTTCACGAACAAGGCGAAGTACGATCAACACTTCGGCATCGCCACCTTCAGCACCCGGCCGATCGTGCGCAAAGGGCATATCGACTTCCCGGAGAATCCGGAGAATGCCTGCATCTGGTCGGACATCGCCTTCACCGGGGACACCATCCGGGTATACAATGCCCACCTGGCCAGCTACCATTTCGGTGATGAGGACTACCGCTTCATCAAGGCCCTGGACACCGACACGCATACCGACAGCATCAGGCAGGGCAGTGGGCGCATCCTGCGCCTGTTGCGCCGTGGTTTCCGGCTGCGTGCCCAGGAAGTGCGCTTGATCGCGGAGCACATGCGCACCAGCCCGCATCCGGTGCTGTACTGTGGCGACATGAACGATGTGCCGATGAGCTACGGGTACGCTCGGCTGCGCGACCTGTTGGACGATGCCTTCGTGGAAAGCGGGCGTGGCCTGGGTGGCACCTACCTCGGCGACCTTCCGAGCCTCCGGATCGACCACATCCTGTATGGCGAAGGGCTCGAGGCTTGGGACTTCCGGACGTTGCTCGAGGAATTGAGCGATCACCGGGCGATCACCACGTGGATCGGCCTGGTATCGGGTACGAAGGAGTGAACGTCGCACTGCGACCGTACAGCACCGATCGCGTCGATCATCGCTCCTCCACCGGCTCCTTCACCCCGCTCCACCGGCTCATCACAGGCTCCACCGTGTGGCCGGCCGCTCGTAGTCCTGCGATCGTGCCATCGGGCCGTGGCAGGTGTGCGGCACCGATGAGGAAGAAGGCCGGTGCGCCCTCCCGGATCAACTTGTCCATACGCTCCACCATGCGGCTATTGCGTTCGGTGAGGAGCGCTCGTTCCAATTCAACAGGCATGTCGTCGGTACGCTCCGTGATGGCCATCAGGGCATCGAGGTCCTGGCGTGCGTATGCATTGAGCATCTCCTCCATATCGTCGGCATGCCCGCCCTGGTCCACATGTTCAAGCAACATGTCAGCCTGCACCTTGATCGGTATGGCATCCACGGCCGCCATTTGTTCCTTCACCGTTTCGAGTCCCATCACCCGTTGGCCATTGGCCTTGCCGCGGTACTGCAAGAACTCGTCCAGCACCTGCGGCCTATCCCCGGCCATCTGGCTCTCGGTGAGCATGGCCAGGACGAAGAAGGGCTTCAGGTGCGAGGTCATGGGGGCCATGAAACCGATCTGTTCCTGGATCACAGCGTCGATGCGCTTCCAGTCCTTCGGGCGGTAAAGGTCTTCGAGCTTCTTCCCATCTTCCATACGCATGCTGGTCATCAAGGCCATACCCAGTTCCATACCTGCGGTGGAAAGATCCAACTCGCCCGCCACCACGGCACATCGGTCCAGGGCGGGCAGCACGGAATCGCCGAACTGGAAGGCCCGGTCATCCTTGCTGTGTACCGTGCCATAGAGGTAACTGGGGCGTTCGACCCCGGACGTGGTGATCCGCCACAGCAAGGACTTATCGGGTTCCTGACCTTGCACGGCAATGGCCGCGAACAATGGATAGACCAGCAGATGGCGCATGGCCCGAAAGTAGGAATAGCGGACGAACACTACCGGGTCAGATGCGCCAGGGCGAAGGAGGTGATGGCCAGCACGGCGAATAACACCATGCTGACACGGATCAAACTACGGCGGTCGACTGAGCGGCTGCGTTGCATGGTCGTTCTCCTTCTGGTAACACAAAAGACGTGCGTTCGGGGAGTGGTTGCTTCACCCCTGCTCTTTAACGAAGCGACCAAGAAGCACGTCCCCCTTCCCTGTCCTGACCAACAGCCGATAGCACCCGTCGGCCAGGCCTTACAGATCGATGGAAAAAATTTCAACGGTCCTTGGTACCTGCGCGACCACCCGGCCATCCGCACTCAAGCCGATGAACATACCACCTTCCGAGGCAGGTGTCGGCAACCGGACCAGGGCCATCGCCTCTTTCTGATACGGTGGAGAAGAAACGGTCGATCATGGGTGACAAGGGACGAGAGTGCGAGCGGTGAAACCCTCGCACCCGCTCACATTCGCACCATTCGCCATGATCAGTGCGGAAAGGCCGGGATCCGGATCCGCATCACCGGCTCACCGGAAGGAAGCCTGAACCGGACCATGCCTTTCCTTCGTCGTTCGGTACCTTCGCGGCCGCCCAGGAACAGGACTCGTGACCGGAGCCAAGGGCCGCGGTCACCATTCCTGCCCACCATCGCCATGAGTTCCCCCCGCACCGTCGCCTTCCACACCTTGGGCTGCAAGCTCAACTTCAGCGAGACCAGCACCCTGGCCCGGTCGTTGGAAGAAGCGGGATACGCCAAGGTGCGCCAGGAGGAGCGGCCCGACGTGTTCGTACTGAATACCTGCAGCGTAACGGAGAACGCTGACAAGGAGTGCCGCCGGCATGTGCGCCGCTTTCTGTCGATCAACCCCGATGCGTTCATCGCCGTGGTAGGCTGCTATGCGCAATTGAAGCCGGATGAGATCGTGTCGATCCCAGGTGTCGACCTCGTACTGGGAGCGAATGAGAAATTCGACCTGGCCACGCACATCGACCAACGTATCGCATCGGCCCACCATGGACAGCCTGGGCCGAAAGGCGAGGCGATCCACTCACCCATCAAGGACCTCAAGCACTTCGTACCCAGCTACAACACCAACGACCGCACACGCACGTTCCTGAAAGTGCAGGACGGCTGCGACTACTTCTGTTCCTTCTGCACCATTCCATTGGCCCGTGGCAGAAGCCGCAGCGCCACGATCGCCGAGACGATCAAGCAGGTGGAGGCCATTGCTGCGGCAGGGGTCAAGGAGATCGTGCTCACCGGCGTGAACACCGGCGATTTCGGCAAAGGACACGACCAGGACTTCCTTCAGTTGACCGAAGCGTTGGATGAGGTTGAAGGCATTGATCGTTTCCGCATCAGCAGCATCGAACCCAACCTGTGCCACGATGGGGTGATCGACCTCGTAGCAGGGAGCAAGCGCTTTGCCCCACACTTCCACATGCCCCTGCAAAGTGGCAGTGATGTCATCCTGCAACGCATGCGCCGCCGGTACGACACCGCGCTTTATGCCGAACGCGTGGCACGGATCAAAGAACGGATGCCGCATGCGTGCATCGGTGTGGATGTGATCACGGGCACGCCAGGCGAAACGGACGATGAGTTCCTGCGAACGCACGAGTACCTGCGCTCCATACCAGTGGACTACCTGCACGTGTTCACCTACAGCGAACGGGCCAACACCACCGCCGTACGCATGGACGAGAGCGTGCCGATGGAAACACGCCGCGAACGCACCCGGCAACTTCGGGTCCTGAGCAACAAGCTCCAGCGCGCATTCTACCAGAGGCACCTCGGCACCACGCGGAACGTACTCTTCGAGGCCGAGGAGAACGAAGGGCGGATGCTTGGTTTCACGGACAACTACCTGCGTGTGACCATGCCCTACGACCCGAAGCTGGTCAACCGCATCACGCCTGTTGAATTGAACCACATCGACGGCGAGGGCCACATCATTGGCAGGATCGCCCAACACGAATCAGCTAATTGCGTCATCAGCTAATTAGCTAATCGGCATGTACCCAACGATCTACCACGCCCTCCTGGACCTCACCGGCCTGGACCTCCCCTTTCTTAAGTTCCTCAACAGTTTCGGCTTCTTCGTAGCGTTGGCCTTCGTCTTCGCGAGCTGGACGCTCGGCCTGGAGTTGCGCCGCAAAGAGGGACTCGGCCTGCTTCAACCCGTTACACGGAAGATCACCATCGGCAAGCCCGCCACGCCCGGCGAGTTGATCTGGAGCGGGATCCTCGGCTTCCTCTTGGGCTGGAAAGGGGTTTACCTGCTGTTGCATTTCGCCGAAGCCACATCGGATCCGCAAGGTTTCCTGCTTAGTGGCAAGGGCAGCTTCATCGGCGGAGTGCTCGTTGGCGGGGCAATGGCCTGGCTGAAATGGAAGGAGAAGGAGAAGACCAAGCTTGCCGAACCGAAGACCGAAGAGGTGCGCATGCAGGCGCACGAGCACGGTGGCAACATCACCATGGTGGCCGCTCTCTGGGGGCTGGTGGGAGCCAAACTCTTCCACTGGCTGGAGAATCCGGATGAGTTCATCTCCTTCATCAAGAACCCCGGTGGCGACGGCGTGTTCAGTGGTCTCACGATGTACGGTGGCCTTATCGTGGCCGGTTTCATGGTGATCCGCTACTTCCGCAACAACGGCATACCGGCATGGCATGGCGCGGACAGTGCTGCTCCGGGTGTGATGCT
>JADLAI010000046.1 GCA_020848295.1 Flavobacteriales bacterium | reverse complement strand
GAGCTTGGTGATGGGCTGGGTGGCGAAATCGATATAGGTGGTGGCCTCCAGGTAGGCCACGGGCACCTGGAGCAGCAGGATCCGAAGCGCGATGCCCACACCGATCAAAAAGAGGACCGCGGCCTTGTGCTCCGGCGAGGATTTGCGGCGCAGGTCGTTCACGGCCAGTTGCAGGTCGCCCATGAAACCGAGCGACACGTACTTCTTGGACCTCTTCGACGACATCGGCTCAGCGGTTGACCTCCTCCATGGAAATGATACTGTCCACCACGTACACGCTCATACCCCGCCACGGCAGTGCCCCTTTGTATTCCTTGTAATGCAGGTTGAACTGGTTGCCGCTGTTCTCCATGAGCTGCTGGGCAACAACCGGGTCTTCCACCGAGAACAGGAACTCCAAGCTCTGGAAACTCCCTCCCTGGCTTCGGATCCCCGTTTGGATCATCTTGCCCTCATAGGTCTTGAAGATATATCCCTTGTGTACCACGAAGTTCAATTCCCCCGATTTGGCCCCGGTGCCAAAGACCCAGTAGTAACGGAAATAGCCGAAGAGGGCCAGGATGAGCACAAGCAGCAAGAGGACCTTCCAGAGGTGGCGCATGGTGGCGGAACAGGGCGTGCAAGGTAACGGGCATCGGGGTTCATGAGATGCCGCCGCTCACCCACGCTGATCGACCGTTCATCCAAAAATAGTACTTTGTCTTGCACAGTACCAACCCATGCACATATCTTTGCTTCGTCAAGAACCTGCTTAAGGACCAAACCGCGTCCGATCCCAAGGGCGACCGCACCATGAACGTGGAGAACACCAAGGCACAGATGCGAAAAGGGGTGCTGGAGTACTGCATCCTGGGCATCCTGGCACAGGGCGAATTATACCCGTCGGACATCATCAGCAAGCTGAAGGATGCCCGGTTGATCGTGGTGGAAGGGACACTCTATCCCCTGCTGACCCGATTGAAGGACGCCGGCTTCCTCACCTACCGATGGGAGGAGTCGCGTTCGGGCCCACCGCGCAAGTACTACAAGCTCACCACCGTGGGCCAGAAATTCCTGAACGAGTTGGACCAGACCTGGGAAGAACTCTCCCAAGCCGTGCGGAAGACCACCCGCCAAGCCCGATGAACCACGACCGAACGAACCCACAACCCCAAGCCCACTAAGCGGCCATCATCCCATGAAAAAGACCCTCACCGCCAACATCAGTGGCACGGTGTTCCACATCGAAGAGGACGCCTATGAGGCCCTGAACCGCTACCTCGGGAACATCCGGGGCCGATTCGCCGGAACAGCGGGTCGTGACGACATCATGGCCGACATCGAGGCGCGCATCGCCGAACTGTTCCAGGAACGCCTTGATGGGCGCCGACAGGTGGTGTCGATCACCGATGTGGAACAGGTCATGGCCATCCTTGGCCAGCCGGAGGACATCGCCGGCGAAGGATCCGGCGATGAGGCCCAGGATGCGCACAACGGCTACGTCGGAGGGAGCCCCAAACGGTTCTACCGCGATCCGGAGGACAAATGGGTGGCCGGTGTGCTCGGTGGCCTGGGCGCCTATATCGGCATGGACCCGCTGTGGTTGCGCATCGGCATGATCGCATTGGTCCTGGCCAGCGTGGGTTCGCTCATTCCCATCTACATCCTGCTGTGGATCCTGGTACCCAAGGCCGACACCGCCCCTGAGCGCCTACGCATGCGGGGCGAGCCGGTGACCGTGGAGAACATCAAGCGGGTGGTGGAGGAAAGCGCGGAGCGGTTCAAGCGTGGCGGGGAACGCATGGCGGCCGAGGCCAGCGCGTTGGGGCGCAGTTGGGGCGAACGATCCGGGCGGCAACGGAGCCAGGCCGTGCAGGTCATTCGAAAACTGGTCGGTATCGGCCTGTTGGTGATGGCCTTCACCCTATTGATCAGCCTGATCACCGGCCTGATCGGCGGCACGATCTCGCTCTGGCGTACGGCATGGACCAACGAGGACATGGGACTCCTGGACATGGGTGAGCTGCTCTTCAACTCCCGTTCGCATGCGGCCTGGATGGCGATCGGGGTCGTGGCACTCCTGGCCATCCCGGTCATCGGGCTGTTCCTGAGCGGATTCCGCCTCTTATTGAACACCGCCACGCCACGCTGGCTCGGTCTCACCTTGTTGTTCGCATGGCTGGCCGCATGGATCCCGGTGACCTACACCGGAGCGGCTCTTGGCAGGGATCTCAAACGCACCAACAGCACCCTCACCGAAGTGGAACTGGTGCAACCCACGACCGGAACGCTCTATCTCGATGCGAAACTTCCCATGGATGGCGAATGGAGCATCGACTACAACGGCAGCCGGAGCAAGGTGGATCTCGATGGCCTGCATGTGATCGACCAACAGATCCAATGTACCTGGGGCCAACTGGACATCGAGCGCAGTGCGGACAGCCTCTTCCACTTGAAGATCGAGCGCGAGGCGAACGGGGCCACCACCAAGACCGCCCTGGCCCGTGCCAACAATGTGCAATACCAGTTCAGCCAGGACCAGGACGTCCTGTTGGTCTCGCCGGTGATCAGCTTCCCGATCGCCGATCGGCTGCGCGGGCAGGAAGTCCAATTCACCCTGGAGGTACCCTTGGGCAAGAGTGTATTCCTGCGCCCCGGCAGTGAGCATGTGATCTACGACATCGAGAACGTGACCAATACCTACGACAGGGACATGCTTGGCCGCACCTGGACCATGACCGAGCGCGGGCTGGAGGACGTGCAAGTGCTCCCGAAGCGAGGGGACGACGAGGCACCGCGCGACACCCTACGGATAAAGACCGGGCAGGTGGCCGCCGTAGTGTGGCAGCGACCCCGCACCCACCGACCGCCGACCAAGGACCACCCGGCACCACGTCGGCCCGTAACGCCATCCAACAGCACCAAGGCTGAAGTGGGAACACAACGAACGAGCCTCGTACCCGACTTGATCGGGTTGATGTTCCGGAACCTGCTGTGATCCATGGGCACGGTCGGGGTCCGACCGACCGATCGAGGGAAATGCGAGCCGCCCCGTGCGGGACCCGGTAGCGACGAGGGGTTGTCAGGTCCGGGTGTGCCCTGTTCCATAACCTGCAAGGGGTTGGGGCGGGGCGGCTTCGTTCCTACGCCTGTTCTGGAGTTATTAGCGGCGCAATGCCGGGATCGCAACCGGCATCCTGTACACCTCTATTTGCTCCGGATAGCGGTTGCGGTCCAAGATCACCTCATCGGCCATGGGCGGCTCGCCTTTTGTCAACATCAGGCGACGATAGAAGCCACGTGTGATGGCGATGCCGTGTCGCCGGGCCACCTGGCTGTTGATCACCCGTGCGATCAGGTTGATATCATCACCGATATAGACCGGGTGGTCATCACGGGTGAGTCCTTTCACATCAATACGATGCACCGACCCATGGTGCAGGGCTATCCGCAGGTCCACCCGCTGCCGGAAAGGCACTGAACGGATCAGTGACTTCACGTGTCCATCAAAATTCGACCGGATGGCCTCGACGAAATGGAGCGCCGTACGTGAAGGGGTCCTGCCCGTTGCAAAGGCAAGGAAACCATCACCTGTGGTGTTGAAGATCTCCACGTCCTTGGTCGCCTGAGCCGCGCTTGCCGCATCCTGGAAGAACCGCTTCATGGCGAGGGCCACGATATGCATCAATTCATCCTTATAGCCCGCGTGATAAAGGAGCTGCGTGAAGCCGCTCACATCGACCAGCATCAAGCTGCATTCGATCTTCGTGGAGGGAGTTAGGTCGCGCGCTGACATGGAACGGTCTATGAACGGGATGACATAGATAATCAATGGTGCCGACCGCTCACCTGACAGATCGCACACTTCCTGGCATTGATGCCCACAGGCAGAGCGGGGATCTCTATCGGAGGAAATTCATAGCTTCGAGGACCATGGGGTCCGTCACCGCCAACGATGCCATCGTGGAAAGGGTCTTCCAGGCGATGGTCGGGCACAAACCGGCCCTTTCCGCCGTGCTCGCCTTGGGCGAAGACGATGGGCAGGAGGTCGATCGCCGCCTCCTTGCCGACCAGATCGTGCGCAACTTCCCTTGGCCCATCGGGGTGGAACTGCGCCGCCTGTTCTCGGGTGGCATGCGCAATGCCGGTCGCCTTCGGTTGGACCAGCTCTTCAAGACCATCGAACGGTCCGTGCAGTTCCTGGCCTTCGTGATGCTCGCCCAAGTCTGGAAAGAGCGCAAGGCGGGCAAGATGGCCTTCGCTTCTTCCTTCACGCACGAGTTCACCAGGCGCTTCGAGCAGCTCAGCTTGGGCAACCTCACCTGGTTGGTGCGCGAACTCGGTAAAGCCATGAGCAATTCCCAAGTTGACTGGTTCCTCCCTGAATTGAAAGGGATACTGAACGATCGATTCTATGCCAGCCTGGACCTGTGGGTACCCGAACGCAACGAGATCGGCCACTACCAGGTCAACCTCACGACCGAGGAGATCGAACGCCGCTGCGTGGCATACACCGACCGGCTGGGCGGGCTCCTGGCCGGGCTCGCCTTCCTGTGCAAATACCGGCTGGTGAGCGTCCGCGAGATACAGGTGCGTAAACCGCGGTTCAAAGAGGCCGTCTTCCACCACCGCATCGACCTGCTGAACAGTTCCGATTCGGACTTCAAGGCGAGCGATGTACACGGGCCGCAATTCACTGAAAGCCACGCGGTACTGCTGCTGCACAACCTGAAGGCCATCGACGAATACCTCAACCTCTCCCCGCTCGTCATCGACACGCACAGCGAAGCGATCGACACCAAGGAGAAGCTCGACATCCGCAAGGACATCTTCCTCTACACCAAGATCAAGGGCGACCACTTGATGTACGCGGGTACCGAGGCCACCGAGAAATGCGACCTGCGCGCCTTGGGCAACTACACCGACCTGCTGGACGAGTTCCGCGACATGATGCTCGCGATCACCGGGCCGGGACAGAACTGATGAAAATGCACGTGGTGAGCATTTCGGCCTCCCCCTTCAAATTCCTCGACAGCTACACGCGCACCGACATCGGTGAGTTCTTCGGGCGCGACAAGGAGACCGATGAGCTATTCCGACAGTGCTTCCTCTCCCCCATCCTGGTGGTCTACGGCGGCTCCGGAACGGGCAAGACCTCATTGGTGCAGTGCGGCCTTTCCTCGCGATTCCAGGATAGTGATTGGCTTCCCATACCAGTGCGCCGAGCGGGCGACATGATCGACTCGGTACGCGAGGCCATTCAAACGGTCACGCTAACCCCCAGCAGCGCCACCGACCTTGGCCAGCTCACCGCCAATCTCTACCTGGATCATTTCAAACCGATCTACTTCCTCTTCGACCAGTTCGAGGAACTGTTCATCTTCGGCACCCACGGCGAGTGCGAAGCCTTCTTCACCGCCCTGCGCGACCTGCTGAACAAGGAGCGCAACGCCCACGCCATCTTCGTGGTGCGCGAGGAATACCTCGCGGAGCTCACCCGCTACGAGCGCATCATCCCGGGCCTGATCGAGAACCGCTACCGCGTGGAACGCCTCACGCAGCGCCATGCCATGGAGGTGATGGAAAAGCTCTGCGAGGCGCACGGCATCCCCTGCGCGGAAGGCTTTTCCGCAGCTTTGGTGGAACGCTTGGACCCGGAAGGCCACGGCATCGAGCTCAGCTACCTGCAGGTGTTCCTGGACCGCTGCTGGCGCACACGCCAAGGAGATGAGTCCTTCTCACCGGCGCTCCTCGAACGCATCGGCCATGTGGACGACATGCTGGGCGCCTTCCTGGATGAGCAGGTGGCCGATACGCCCGAACCGCAACGCGCCGAAGCCCTGCTGAAGACATTCGTGAGCGACCAGGGGACCAAGCGGCAACTGACCGTGGAGGAAGCGCATGACTGGGTGCAGACCATCGGTACTGCGATGGAGTCCGATGAGGTCGAACGCCTTCTACAACTCTTCGTCGCCAAACGGCTGCTGAAAGACCGCGACGAACGAGGGCGTTACGAGTTGCTGCACGATGCCTTGGCACGCCAGATCTTCCAGCGCATCACCCGGGCCGAACAGGAGTTGATCGAGGTGCGGCAGTTCGTGCAACAGGCGTATGGTCAGTACGAGAAACGCGGGGCGAAGCTGACGGCTAATGACCTCAGCTACCTGCGGCCGTATCGGAACCAGCTATACCTGAAGGGGGAGTTGAAGGACTTTGTGGAGGGGGCTTTCGGGGAGGCGGAGCGCAAAGAGAAACGGAAGAAGCTGCGCACCAGGGTCTTCATTGGCAGCCTACTGCTCGTTGGCTTGGTCGGTGGCATCTGGCTGGGAAAATTGCACAAACGGCTGAAGCTTGAAGAGGCGCACCGGGCCAGCGTGCAATTGGCTGAAGAAGCCATGGAGTTGCTCTCCGCTGATCCATATACTGCCTACCTCCTCGCCGAAAAGGCGTTTGAGACCAGCCCCACATTCGAGAGCGAAAAGGCGCTGGTACACATCTATCCATTCTTGTATCCGGAGGTGAATCGATTCAGAGGGAATGGATTCAAGGTGCTTGGATCCAGCAAGTCGATCCTGATCTTCGACGATCAGAACGATCGCGTTGCCTTGCACGACTCCACAGGTCAACTGTTGTGGGAGGAAAAGGGGATCGGCATGGATGCATTCATGGGTGTGGAAGTATTGGACAGTGCGGGTGTGATCTGCCTGCACGGTGATCGTTTTGTGGTACGCCGGATAAACGGCGAATACCTGGTCAACCGGAACAAGGCAGGTCCGTATGTGATGTCCAACAAACGGAAAGGGTTGATCGCCATTTCGGATAACTGGATGTTCCGGATGGACGACCACGGGTCATGGGACACCCTGATCCTTGATACAGCAGGAGTTCACAAATGCTTGATAGGATCGCTCGAGTTCGAATCGGACGACGAGCATCGGTATGCGGTTGTCAACAAGGATAGTGCAGTACACATCTTCGATATCAGCTCGGCCAAGTTCGACCTTGTGGGGCGATGGCGCACACCTGCCGCACTGGTGGGCTATCCGCTCGTCACCAAACCAGGTGAATGTGTTGTCCTCACGGATCAAAGTCTTCATCATCTTTCGTGGAATGGGAAGGACCCGATCCATTCCCTGAAGTCCATCGATCTTGTCCAAGAGGGTATCCGCCTCATCGACGGAACACCCGAAATGAGTAGCGGTATCTCCGGTGTTCGAAATGCATGGATCCGGTTCCGAAGCTTCCCTGCTCGCTTTTATGACCCGGAACATCGCGTATTTCTGACTTTGCCGGACATCAAACCCAGGGACATACTATTGGGTTACGATCACGCCACGGGACGATTCGCCTTCCATGACCTTTCCCGATCAAGTGATGTGGGACCGGTGGTCATCCGGAGCTTGGACGGCCGTTCCATCCGCCAGATAGCCGACCATGTTTCCTTCAGTGATGTGCGGATGGCAACCTTCAGCGAAGGGATCACGGTCAGCACTCATTCGCGAGATCGGGATGAGGCAAGGATCACCTCATACTCATGGTCGGGAGATACGCTTTGGACCCGGTCCATGCGAACGACGAAGAATGACCGCGGTGGTTCTGGCCATACGCTCCTGGATACGGGGAAGGATACCCATGCTCACAAAGGCAGCGTTCCCTCACCCTCATTGCGAACGCCCTCCCTGCTGAGCATCGTTGATGCGAACGGGGATGTGAAACGCTTGTTGCTCCCAAGGTCCAAGGATGGTAGCCATGTGGAGAGCAACGTCCCCTTCCGCAATGACTGCCTTGTCATCTACTCAGATAGCTTGATCGCCCAGATCAAATTACCCTGGACCCGCTCCAGGAAGGGCGGTCGTTCTATCCCGATGCCACAGTGCGATATGCAGGGACATCCGTACGCTATCCAAATAGAGAACGGCCATCTGCTCCATCGCAAAGGAGCCGGTACCACGTCCTTGGCCACAGTTGACCTTCATGGTTGTTTGGATACGATAAGGACCAGTGGCTATATGGTCGGAACTGCTGCGCTCGCCATGAGCGAACGGTGGGCGTACGCATTCAAGTACTTAGGGACGTTCGATCGTAAGGCAGGGTGGCTCGTGGACCTCGATCACAAGGTCGTCCTTGACACCGGAACGATGCGCGAACCGAGCCGGTACGAGTTCCTTCCACACGGTGCCGGTATCGCCCGCATCCATGGTGATCTGGTGGAGATCCGCGACACGACCATGCACATTATCAGCGTGATCCAGCCCCCCGGTAAGAATGCAACGAGGCTGGCACGGTCTGGTCCTTTTCTATTGAACGCCGATAGCATTCGACATGGCGTATTGCACTTCGTGGACCTTAGAAATGCACGGTTGATACGGCGACAACTTCCGCAGAACGAAGAAGTGGCAAAAGTCCTCTCTTCGGTATCGCAGGTTAGTTGGAGACAGAACGTCCATATGGATGAGCAAGGGGTTGTCTATTTGCATCTTGGCCCATCCGCAGAGAATGCGTTCATGGCCCAACCAAAGCTCAAAGCGGATCAAGCGGTGCTTGCCGCCATAGACCGGGATGGCAACGTTGCCCTGCTTCGGGGAAGGAAGAACGTCCATCTGAGCCACCCCGAACAGGGCCCGATGCAGATCCGGCTCAGCTCAGAAGTTACAAGACGAACTACACGAACGGCTTTGAGCAATTCGACTGCCAGTCATCTAATGCGGTACGATAGCACATCGAAGGCGTTCGAGCTTGTTGAACAGGGGAGTGAACCCAGAATGGAATGGAGCGGAAGCGACCATTCCATTCTCCGAGAGGGAAAAGTACTATGGGACCTCGACGGAACGGTGGGGATCATCTGCGACCGGTACTACTACTCTTACTTCCGCGCCGTGGACCATATCGAACGCTTCCCCCTCTACGGCGCCGATGTGATCAAAGAAGTGCGCGAGGAGAAGAAGTTCGGCGCGTTCTGGGAGCACATCAACGCAGAGCCGCTGATACAGAAGGTGGTGGAGAAGCGGGAGTAGGGCGTTCCCTGCTCAGGAACCCCGCAGTATCCGTGCAGCACTTCGCTCATCCTGCACGAGATCTTGAACAGGCGCTCAACGCGTTAGATCTCCAGCTTGGAAAGATCCCGCTTGCCGTGGCAGATGTGGTGGACGAGGATGGCATCGGACAAGACCTCGTAGAAGAGCAGATAGTCCTCCACCAGCACCACGCGGATATCGGGGATGTCGGAAGGGCGCCCCATGTATGGGTTCTTCAGGAGCCTGCCAAGAGCCGTATTGATCCGGCCGAAAAGCTTGAGGCCGTACGTGGGCGAACCGTTGCGCTCGTTCCAATAGGCCAGGATGTCCTTGCGGTCCCTCTCCGCCGGTACCGACCAAACTATTTGCCGAGCCATTCCAAGATGGCTTTGTCCGCTTCGGCAGCCGTGCGCACCCGCCCCCGCTTCACTGCGGCGCGGCTTCGGGCTATCGCCGCCTTCTGCTCCGGTGTGGTGATGAACGGCGCGATCTCCTTCTCCGCGCCTTTCAGCATGCGGTCAAGTTCACGAAGAAGCAGGGCATCCTTGGAGAGCTTCACGCGGGCGATCACGCGCTTGCGCAATTCGGCAGTGGACATGGTCTTGGCGTTGTTGGTGCCAAGATACTTCAGTCGGTGAGAAAGGCGGTCGTAATGGGTCGTGAAGAAGAGATGGAGGGAAGCCGTTCGGTGCCTTCCGGGATCGATCTCCGCTGAACCGCAGGAACGGACAGTGGGATTGAAGTAACGGACCTGCCTTGGTAGGTACCTTCGCACCGTGAAACCCACGGAGATCGCCGCACTGCTCCGCTTGGAGGTGGCCCTGGACCTGCGCCAGCGGGCCGCCTGGGCAGGTATGCTGCTGTACGTGGTGAGCGCCGTGTACGTGTGCTACCTCGCGGTGAAGGGTGGCCTTGGTTTAGCCACGTGGAACGCCTTGTTCTGGATCATCCTGTTGTTCGCGGCCTTTAACGCCCTCGCGCGTTCCTTCCAGCGCGAGGATGCCGGGCGCCAGCTCTACCTCTACACCCTGGTGGACCCCCGCAGCGTGATCCTGGCCCGTGCCCTGTACAACGGTGCCACCATGGTGGTGCTCAGTCTGCTGAGTCTGTTGGTGTATGCGCTCCTGCTGGGCACGGAAGTGCTCGAACAGGCGGACCTACCCCAGTTCGTGCTGGCTGTGGTGTTGGGCGGCATCGGCTTCGCGGCCGTGCTCACCCTCATCTCGGCCATCGCAGCGCGGGCCGGCAATGGCATCGGTCTGATGGCGATCCTGGGCTTTCCGCTGGTGCTCCCCCTCCTCCTCACCGTGATGCGTGCGAGCAAACTGGCCCTGGACGGTGTGGCCTGGAGTGTGACCAGCACCTACTTCGGCGGGCTGGTGTTGCTGGACGTGATCACCGTGAGCCTGGCCTGGATCCTCTTCCCGTACCTTTGGCGCGACTAAGAATGCTTCAACCGCAGAGACGCAAAGAGCGCAGAGGAATGCAGGATCATTGCTTGGGAAATGCGACCGTGAAGTCGTTGACGCACAATGATCTTCAGGCGTCATGAAACACTGGTGGAAATTCCTGGGCATCGGTCTGTTGGTAATCGCCTCGATCGCCGCGTTGCGCATCCCGTTGGCACCGGCCTTGGTGCATGTATCGCCGGACCGGATCGCACCGGGACCTGTGGATGTGACCGTGACCGGTTACAACACCACCTTCGGGAATGAGGTGAAGGTCCGGCTTGTCAATGATGGCCAGTCCGTATGTGCCAGTTCGGTGGCTGTACTGGACGCCAGCCACTTGACGGCCCGTTTCGACATCCCATCCGGGCTGCGGGCCAACCTCACCGATGTGGTGGTGGATGGCTTCACCTATCCCGGCGCGCTGTTCACCGAAGGGTTGGGCACAGGCATAACATCCAGCACCTGCCCGGAACCTACCGGAGCAGCCAGGACCTTCGCCTTCCCCAACCGCAGCATCCTGTACGAGAGCATCCGCAACCTGCACTTCCATGTGCCCATGTGGTTCACCATGATCGTGCTGATGGGCATTTCGGTGTTCCAGAGCATCAAGGTGCTCGGAAGCAACTCCTTGGAGCGCGACCTGGCAGCGGAGATGGCCGTACGCATCGGCCTGGTCTTCTGCGTGCTCGGCTTGATCACCGGGGCACTGTGGGCCCGGGCCACCTGGGGTGCGTTCTGGACGAACGACGTGAAGTTGAATGGTGCGGCGGTCACCGGATTGATCTACGTGGCCTACCTCGTTCTGCGCGGCTCGGTGCAGGATGCCCACAAACGCGCGCGGCTGGCTGCGATCTACAACATCTTCGCCTTCGTCCTGCTGGTGCTCTTCCTCTTCGTGGTACCTCGCCTCAATGCCATCGACAGCCTGCATCCGGGCAATGGTGGCAACAGCGGCTTCAACGACCTTGACCTGGACAACCGCCTGCGGGTGATCTTCTACCCGGCCGTGCTGGGGTGGGTCCTGTTGGGTTGCTGGATGTACGACCTGCGGGTGCGCGCCGCACGCCTCGCCAATATCATGGACCGATGAGAACACCCCTCTCCTTCCTGTTCCTGCTGATCACCACCATGGCGAACGCCCAGAACGCCGCGCCAAGCTGGTTGGAGAGCACCCTGTACGGCAACGGCAAGATCAACGTCGTGGTGGGTGTGGTCGCCGTGATCATCCTGGGCATCGGCATCTGGCTTTGGCGAATGGACCGTAGGATCTCTTCACTCGAAAAGGAAAAAGGTGCTTGAGCATGTGCTCGAGTGGGCATGTGAACATGAAATCCACGAACGATGGAAAAGAACGCTGACCACACCATGCCTTCTTACCCGAACGCGCAGGTGCCGAAGGGCATGAAACGTTCACACATCATCGCGATCGTCATCATCGCGGTGGCCATCGGGGCATTGGTGGGCTCGCTATACGACAGCAGCACCTACGCCGACCTGGAGCAGGCCATGGAGAACCCGGGCAAGGAGTACCACGTGGTGGGCACCCTTGACCGATCGGCGGAGATCGTGTACGAACCCAGCCTGAACGCCAGCCTCACCACCTTCACCATGCGCGACCTCACCGGCAAGACCTGCAGGGTACACTTGGCCAAGGCCAAACCGCAGGACTTTGAACGCAGCGAACGGCTGGTGCTGATCGGCGAGGCGAATGAACACGGCGAGTTCGAGGCGCGTGACATGCTGATGAAATGCCCGAGCAAGTACAACGAGGAGAACAAGGTGAACGGATGATCACGGCACACCCTCCGGTGCCACCCGTGACCAAACATCGATCATGACGGAATACATCGGCGAACACCTCTGGGCGGGTCAATTGGGACAGGCCCTCACGGTGATCTCGCTCGTGGGCGCCCTGCTGGCGACCACGGGCTACTACCTGGGCACACGCACCGCGCAAGCCGAATGGACCAGCCTTGGCCGGCTCGCATTCCGGATGCATTCACTGGCGGTACTGGGCATCGTGGGCACCCTCTTCGTCATGCTCTTCAACCATTGGTTCGAGTACGACTACGTATGGAAACACAGCAACCTTTCCATGCCGATGAAGTACATCGCCAGTTGCTTCTGGGAAGGGCAGGAAGGCTCCTTCCTGCTGTGGACCTTCTGGCATGTGGTCCTTGGGAATGTCCTGATCGCCCGTGCCAAGGACTGGGAAGGTCCGGTCATGACGGTGTTCGCCACGGTGCAGGTCTTCCTGGCGATCATGATCCTGGGCGTGTACGTGGGCGATGTGCGCATCGGCAGCAGCCCCTTCCTGCTGATCCGCGACCTGCCTGAGAACATCGGCCTGCCGTGGACGGCGATGCCCAACTACCTCAGTGCGATCCCGCAGTTCGCCGATGGCCGCGGGTTGAATCCGTTGTTGCAGAACTACTGGATGGTGATCCACCCGCCTGCGCTCTTCCTGGGCTTTGCAGCCACGCTGGTCCCGTTCACCTTCGCGATCGCCGGTCTTTGGCGCAAGGATCGTACGGGCTGGATCGAACCCGCACTTCCGTGGACCTTCTTCGGGATCATGATCCTGGGCGCAGGCATCCTCATGGGCGGCGCATGGGCCTACGAGGCGCTCAGCTTCGGCGGTTTCTGGGCCTGGGACCCCGTGGAGAACGCATCGCTCGTACCCTGGATCACGCTCGTGGCGGCCGGCCACCTGATGATCGTGAACAAGCGCAAGCCCACGGCCCTCTTCAGCCTCTTCCTGCTCACGCTCATCACTTTCGTTCTCGTCCTCTACTCCACCTTCCTTACGCGAAGCGGTGTACTGGGCGATACCAGCGTACACAGTTTCACCGGCGATGGTATGCTGCCGGGTCTGTTGCTCTTCCTGCTCTTCTACGTCGGCCTCAGCGTGGTGATGCTCGTGCCCGACAAGGGGCAACAACGTTTCTATGCGGCGATCTCCCTCGCGCTACTGGCGATCGGCGTGGGCCTACAGGTGCAGGTACCCGCGATCCTGCTGTTCGGCGCCGTGAGCATCGGCATGCTGGTGAGCGCTTACCGCCAGGCTTTCCTGAGCCGGGAACCGGAGGAGTCGCTATGGTCGCGCGAGTTCTGGTTATTCATCGGCTCACTGGTGTTGTTGCTCAGCGCCATGCAGATCACCTTCAGCACCTCGGTCCCGGTCTTCAACCTCTTGTTGGAGCCCTTCGACAAGGTGTTCGGCTGGGTGGGGGAAAAGACCGGAAGCACTTTCTTCCAAGGGCTGGCCGACGCCAAACTCGCACCACCAGGGGAAGCCATCGCCCATTACAATAAATGGCAGATCCCTTTCGCCTTCATCGTCACCTTCCTCATCGCCTTCGGGCAATACCTGCGCTGGAAGGAGACCGACGTGCGGAAGTTCCGTAAGCAGTTGGCCCTCTCCTTCCTCGTATCACTCGCGATCACGGTTGCGGCGGTATACCTCCTCAAGTACCGGCTCGCCGAACTCAACCTCATCGCGCTCTTCTTCGCCACGGTATTCGCCATACTCGCCAATGCCTGGTACGTACCCAGCATCCTCAAGGGCAGCTTGCGGAACGCCGGTGCTTCCGTGGCACACGTGGGCTTCGGCCTGGTGCTGTTGGGTGCCTTGATCAGTACCAGCCGCCAGAACGAGGTTAGCCGCAACACGCGCAACATGGATCTGCGCTTCCTGAACGATGGCTTCAACAACAGCGAGGACATCCTGCTGTACCGGGGCGACACGGTGTTGATGGGCCAGCACTTCGTGCGGTACATCGCCAAACGGCAGGAGGGCGTGAATCTGTACTACGACATGGACTACTTCGCGGCCGTACCACGCACGTACAGCGTTGGTGATTCGGTGCGCGTGGGCGACATGCTCTTCGTGGCGAAGAATGCCCACCAGGCGGGGCCGAACTTCCTGGGTGACCAGCCCACGAACTGGACTCCGCTCGAGGAATTCACACGCCGGGAGCTGTGGCACACCCGGGAGTGGAGCGCCTATGCGGTGGGCGATCGGGTATTCGGCCTGGCGCCCTTCGTTCAACTGAACCCGCGTTTCGGTAACGTGGCGGAACCGAGCACGAAACACTGGGCACACCGCGACCTGTACACCCATGTACGCTACGCCGACCTCACGTTGGCCAGCGACACGGCCGATGACACCTGGATGCCTGATCGCCTGTACGAGAAACACGTGGGCGATTCGATCATCACCCCCACGGCGATGGCGATCATCGATAGCGTATACATCCTGAAGGACAGCGTGACCAAGAGGATGCTGGGCGACCAATACACGGTGTATGCGGCCCAATTGCGTGTGCGCGACCTGTACCAGCCCGATCGCTGGTTCGAGGCAAGGCCCTTGGTGATCTATGCCAACGGCGCACCGGTGATGGGCAAGGCGGCGGAGCTGGAAGGGCTGCGGATCAAATATGGTCTCGCCACCGTACGCTTCGAGGAAGGCCCGGTGATGGGGCATGGTGGCCCGATCCCGGGTACCGACAAGCCGCGCATCGCCATCGGGCTCAACGTGGCCGAATCGGAGTTCCTCGTGCTACAAGCGATCGTATTCCCAGGCATCAACATCCTCTGGATCGGTTGTGTGCTGCTGTTCGTGGGCACCGGAATGGCCGTGTGGCAGCGGGTAAGGCAATGACCCCGGCCCAGGAACGATCCATGGCAATGCCTGCGAAGGCCCTGCTCGTTGGTACCGGTCGTGTGGCCTTTCACCTGGGCCATGGGTTGAAACGTGCAGGTCTTGAGCTGGTCGGCGTTGCCGGTCGTAGCGGTACACATGTACGCTCGTTGGCCGAAACCCTTCTGGTCCCTGGCTTCATCCTTGGTGAGCCTCTCCCTCCAGCGGACCTCATGCTGATCGCCGTGAGCGACGATGCCATCGCCCCGGTCGTAAAGGAGATCCCCATCACCACGGCCGTGGTCGTGCATACAAGTGGCGTCGGCGACCTGGACCGGCTCCAGCCCCACCCCGACCGGGCCGTGCTGTGGCCGGTGATCTCGATGGGTCCAGGCGCACCGTTGGATCTCCGAGCGGTTCCCTTGGTGATCGATGCCAATACCGAGCGGGCACGAAAGGCGGTGAAGGACCTGGCCGACGGTCTGAGCGATCAGGTGCTTGCGTTGGACCATCACCGACGCGAGCTGGTGCATGCCGCCGCTGCGATCAGCCTGAACTTGCCGACCTTCCTGCTCCAACGCGCTCAGGCACTGCTCCAGCGTGAGGGCATCGACCCTTCGGTGCTCACCCCCTCCTTCGTGGCCATGGGGCAGAAGATCGCTACCGTCGGCGCTGCAGCAGCCTTGACCGGTCCTGCCCGGCGTGGGGATCTGGGTACGATCCACCTTCACCTGGCCCGCTTGGCGGATGATCCCGAACTTCGCGCCGCCTATGCCCGCTTGAGCAGCATGATCCTGCGGGCATACGACCATCCGGACCATGGGAACACCGACGTATAAAGAGCGACTGGCGGGGCTGAGGGCCTTTTGTTTCGATGTGGACGGTGTATTCACCGACGGGCGCAACCTGATGTTCCCCGGCATGGACCCGGTGCGCACCATCCACTCGCGGGATGCTTATGCCGTGCAACATGCGCTCAAGGAAGGCCTGCGCATCATCATCATCACCGGTGGTCGCAGCGCCGGCATGGCGGAATCGTTCGCACGGATGCGTGTGACCGAGTACCACGACCACCAGTTCGACAAGGTGAAGCGATTGGAACAGTTGATCAGCGAGAGCGGCCTGGATCCCGCCACCACGGCCTACATGGGCGATGATATCCCGGATCTGCGTGTGATGCAGCGGGTGGGTTTCCCCTGTTGCCCGGCCGATGCGGCGCCGGAGATCAAGGCGATCAGTGCGTTCGTGAGTTCGGCCAAAGGAGGTGGAGGCTGTGTGCGTGACCTCCTCGAGCAGACGATGAAGGTGCAGGGCAAATGGTTGACCGAAGCAGCGCACACCTGGTGAGATGAAGGACCTGCTGAAGCTCACCCGTCCGACCAACCTGCTCATCATCGCGGCCACCATGCTGCTGATGCGCTACGGGGTTATCGGCGGGCACCTGGAGCGCGGGTTGCAACAGCTCTGTAGCGACGTGGCCGATGTGCAGCGCAGCACGTTGATCCTGCCACCTGGCTTCGGCCCGCAGATGCCGTTGGTCCTGTTCCTGCTCCTGGTCCTGAGCACGATCCTGATCGCAGCGGGAGGCAACGTGATCAACGACTATTTCGACACCCGCATCGACCGGATCAACAAACCCGGCCAGGTGATCGTGGGGCGCACGGTACGGCGCCGGGTGGCCATGACGGCACATGCTGTACTGAGCGGACTCGGGCTATTGCTGGGTGTGATCGTGGCCTGGCGAACGGGCCTGTTCAAGTGGGCCACCATACCAGCGTTCGCCATCGGTGCACTATGGGTGTACAGCACCACCTTCAAGCGAAGGCTCATCATCGGCAATGGCCTGGTGGCCACCCTCACCGCGCTGGTCCCGCTCACCGTGGGCCTGTACGAGCTTCCGTTACTGCAACGTGCCATGGATCCGGCCTGGGTCGTCGAATTACCCAACGGCGACCGGTACGAGATGCAACCCTTCCACATTGAGCTGTGGTACTGGATCCTCGGCTTCGCGGCATTCGCCTTCCTGAGCACCCTGGTACGCGAACTACAGAAGGACATGGCCGACGTGAAGGGCGATGCCGCCGATGGTTGTCGCACACTGCCGATCGTGTGGGGTATGAAATGGGCGCGCATCATCGCCCTGATCCACATCGCGGTCATCATCGGCCTGCTGCTCTTCGTGCGCTCGCAGTTGTTGCGCGATCCATTCTCCTACTGGTACATCGGCATCGGGGTCATCGGCCCGCTGCTGCTATCGGCCGGCTTCACCTACCAGGCACAGCATCGCGAAGAGTTCATCCGCGCAGGGAACACCATGAAGGTGGCCATGGTGATGGCCATCGGCTATGCGGTGCTCATCCGTTTCCTCCCATGAACTTGGAATGGCGTTTGATCCTGGCCTCCGCCTCTCCCCGACGCAGGCAGTTGCTGCAAGGCCTCGACCTACCGGTGGAGATCACCCGCACCGATGTGGATGAGACCCCTCCTGAAGGGATGCCCATCGCCCAGGTCGCCGAACACCTGGCAAGGAAGAAGGCGGACGCCTATACCACGGCCTTGGCAAAGGACCAAGTGCTCATCACCGCCGACACCACCGTGCTCTTGGGCGATCGGTTGCTGAACAAGCCCGCCGATGCCGCTGAAGCATGCGGAATGCTTCGCCTGCTCGCCGGTCGCACCCATCAGGTGGTCACCGGGGTATGCTTGCGCACCGCACAGCGCACCGTTTCGTTCTCGGACATCGCCGTGGTCACCTTCGCGCCGCTCACCGAAGCACAGATCGCCTACTACGTGGAACGCTACCAACCCTTCGACAAGGCCGGTGCCTATGGCGTACAGGACTGGATCGGATACGTGGCCGTGGAACGGATCGAGGGGAGTTTCTACACCGTGATGGGCCTACCGCTGCATCGCGTGTACCGCACCTTGGTCGACCTGGCCGAAAGCCACCACATTGAAAAGTGACCGGAGCGGTCGCCGTTCGTCCATACCTTCACATTCACAATGACACCATCCATGCGTTCTGCCCTGTTCCTCTCCGGTTCCCTGCTGTTGGCATGCCATGCGTACGCCCAGAACACCAAGGAAGGCTACGCCCTGCTTTGGAGCAACTCCATCGCTGTCGTACCCGATTCACTGGTCAATGGCAAGCACAAGCTGCCGGCGTTCACCATCACGGTGTTCGAGAGTGATGGCAACAAGGCGTTGGACCTCTGGCGTGCGGAGTACAAGCCGATGAGCCAGGCCATCAGCGGCAGTAAGCCCGTGATCGCTACCGGGGTGGTACAGCCTGCCATCGCGACAACGCCGCTCACCATCCTGGCCAGCAGCAGCAGTGACAAGAAACTGGGGATCGGCCGCCTCACCTTGGCTTTCGGGAAGAACGACAGCGTACCTGCCGATGAGCAGCAGGCCGCCGAAAAAGCGATGTACGACATGGCCGTGAAATACAACAAGGCCATTGTACAGGAACAGATCACCACCAAGGAAAAGAGCCTGGGCAAGGCCACCAGCAAGGAGGAAAGCGCACAAGCGAGCGCCGCCAAGCTCGACAAGAAGAGCGCAAAAGCAAGTAATGACCTGAAGAAGATCAAGGCGAAACAGGGCAAGATCCAGGCGAACAACGCGAAGTTGAGCGGTGAGATCGCAGGGCTGGAGAAGAAATTCCAGATGACCAACGATCCGAAGGACTTGGCGAAACTGGCCAAGATGCGGTCCAAGCTCACCGGTGGCGAATCGGACCTGGCCAAGCTCATGAGCAGCGAGGCCAAGCTACAGGGCAGCCTGAACAAGATCGAGGGAAGCAAGCCGGACGCGGCGAAGGAGGAGGCCTTGCGCGCCCAGACCCGCCAGGAGGTGGAGAAGGAACTGGAACAACTCCGGCGTAAGCTCAACGACATCCGCTGAGCGGGGTCGGTCGATCGCTGTGGAGGCCGGCATGCCGGCCTTCACGCGTTCTCATAGCATGTCGAACCTGAAAGGGCGCCACACGGTCCACTTGTTCCACCATAGAGGCGAGCGCAAGCAAGCTGGTCGGATTCACCGCACCAGCACCACGTGCCCCTGCCGCTGTTGCAGCTCGCCCTGACTGTCGATCAAACGCAACTGCCACGCATACACACCGGAAGGGAGCTCGCCTCCATCCCAGCCTCGGTGGGCATCAGTGGAAGTGTGGACCACCTGCCCCCACCGATCGTAGAGCAACAGGGAGAATTCCTTGGGATCCACCACCGAGGTAACGACACCGAACACATCGTTGATACCGTCGGCGTTCGGGGTGAAGGCGTTGGGTGCGAAAAGCGCGAAGGGATCCTCCACGCACAGGAGTTCCTCCGCCGCATGGGTGCATTGGTATTCGTTCCGCACCTCCAGGCGCACGGTGAAACAACCCGCTTCGGTGTAGGTGAACGCCACCTGTGCCCCAGTGGCGGTACCATCCCCCGGATCACCGAAGGACCAATCCCTGGCAAGGTCACCGCTTCCCGTACTGGTGAAGACCACCGGTGATCCATCAAGCACAGGTACCGCTGGTTCGATGGAGAAGGAGGCGTCGGGCATCGGCGATACCGTGATGATCGCATCGTGATCCACCATTCCTTCACAACCTTCGGGCGATGACATCGTGAGCGATGCGCCGAATGTGCCACTTTGGGTGAAGCAGTGTTCCACGGTAGCGGCATCCCCAGCGGTGGCTCCATCGCTGAAAGACCAGACGCGCGTACCCATGGCGCCAGAGGTTTGTTGGAAGGTGACGCACAAGGGCGCACATCCCTCGGCCAGGTCCCACGTGAATGCCGGTTCCGGGACCGGCACCACGTTCACTGTGACCTGCACGGGAACGCTCGCACAACCGTTCGCATCCGTGGCCACCACATCAAAGTCGGTGGTGACCGATGGCGCCACCTCCGGACCCTGGGGCGACCACGTGAATGACAATGTACCGACACCACCGTTAGCGGTGGCGGCAAGCAGCGTGCTCTCACCCGCACAAAGGCTCACATCCGCAACAGGGTCCACCACCACCGGAGCCGGTTCCATCAGGGTCGCCTCCACCACCGTGGAACAACCCGCATCATCGGACACGGTGCATGTGTAGGTGCCGGGGCCAAGCCCTGTGGCGGTAGAACCTGTACCACCACTTGGTGCCCAGGCATAGGTGTAAATGCCCGTGCCACCGCTCGCAAGGACCGACACTGCACCATCCTCCGTGCCATTGCAAGAGGGATCGGTCGGTGTGGCCGTGGCCATGATGTTCGCACCATCCTGGCCTACCACGGCCGTACCCTGCAAGGGGCACATGCCAGGAGCTTGGACCAGCACGGTGTATGAACCCGGCGCAAGGCCGTCGATCGTCGCGGTGTTCGCGCCGCCGGGATCCCAATCATAAGTGAACGGACCTGCTCCGCCATCCACGCCTACGGTCACCGACCCGCTGTTGGGCGTACACCCTACATCGACCACATCGAAGGAAAGACCGGCGATCACCACGGCATGTTCCACCGTGACCGGTGCCCCGCAGGAACCCGTCATGGTGAAAGAGATGGAGTAGGTCCCCGGCCCGGGGTAGGTGTGTGTGGCCGTTGCACCAGTAGCGGTATTGCCCGCGCCGGATGCGGGGTCTCCGAAGCCCCAGGTGCCTTGTTCCACGCAGCCCGCATTGCCCGTTGCGGAGAAGGCCACCGTGCTGCCTGCACAGGTATAGGTGAAGTCGGCACTGAGGGGTGGTGCTTCGCCGATATGTACCGCATCGATCGCCACGCCGTCGAACGTATTGCACACGGTGCCTGCGCCGAAGATGAACCGGAACTTCACCGGATCGGCGGATTGCACCTCGAGCAGGCAATAGGCAGCGGTCACGTATCCATTGCTCCCACCGCCGCTCGCACACCCCCCAGTGGTACTGGTCCCGCTCCAGCCGCTACGTGGGCTGGCCTGGTTCAGTGCCGTGATGTTCGCACTGTTGAACCAGTTCATGGTCTGGCAATCGGTCGCAGTTCCACTGCTGCCCAGGTTCGTCCAGGTGGTGCCACCATCCACGGAGTATTGCAGGCCCACTCCGTCGTAATTCCGTTCGGTCTCCCACCAGATACTGAAGCTGATCCACGGGTACGCAAGACCCGAGATGTCGAAGCAGGGCGACTCCAGCCAACTCTGTTGGCCGTTGTTGTAGAAACTCCCCGTTAGACCGCCGACGCACCAAGCGTTCATGCCCTGTGCGGCCCCGTTCACCGTAGGATGTGCGGGAGTCCCCCACTGCCAATCGCTGTTCGTACCACCACTCGTCCAGGTGGGCGCGATCTCGAACGATTCATCGTACGGGAAGCTGGAGATGACCGTACCGCATTGCGCCGTACAGGCACCAGCGAACAGCACACCGCTCACCAGTGGGAACCAGCCTTCGCGATATGGTACCCTGCACCGTACTACCATCTGGCTTGGGGGTTGATGCGATCAGCGCACCACGGTGATGTGCCCGGTCAACGTGTGGGTCACCCCATCCGTACCAAGGGCGTTCAATGTGTAGAAGTAGGTACCGTCCGGTACGAGGTTCCCGCTCATCGATCGGCCATCCCACACCTCGCCCACCCGGCGCAATTCATTCACCTTCTGCCCCCAGCGGTTGTAGATCAGCACCTCCACCGAAACGATATTGACCGCCTGGATGGAGAGCACGTCATTCGTCCGGTCGTTGTTGGGCGTGAAGACATTGGGGAGGCTGATGCTGCTGGCCGTACCCGCAGGTGGAGGTATCACGTTGATCAGCACAACGGCCTCCGCTGTACAGCCGTCCAACGCGACTTCCAAGGTCACCAGATAGGACCCAGGGGCCTGGAAGGTGAAGACCGGTGCGGTACTGGTGCTGGTGCCAAGGCCGCCGAAGTCCCAGGCGCTTGATGCACCAGCAGTGCTCGTATTGGTGAACTGGACCTGAAGCGGCACGGTGCCGGAGAGCGGTGTAGCCGCGATGCCGGCCTCCAAGGGCGATGCATCCACGGTATGGCCATCGGAATCGGTGCCGCACGCGTTGGTGGCCGTTACCGTGTACAGGCCTGGGTTGTTCACGGTGATGCTATTCCCCGTAGCTCCGGTATTCCACGTGATGGGTGCGTTGCTCGAAGCGGTCAGCACAATGGACGCACCTGCACAAAGCAGTGTTCCTCCGGTGATCTCCACGGTGGGCGATTCCCCCGTCGTGATCGTCACGGTAGCGGCATCCGTCCCGCAGGCCGAAGTACCGGTCACCGTGATCGGGCCGGGTTGCGCGACCGAGATGACAGCACCGGTGCTGCCATCGCTCCACACATAGGTATCCGCGCCGGAGGCGGTGAGGGTGGTGGTCTGGCCCGGACAGATCGCGAGCACCCCGCTGATCGTTACGGTGGGCGCATCGATCAGCAGTACGTCCATGGAGGCCGAGGAGGACCCGCAGCCGTTGGTCGCGGTAGCGGTATACGTACCGGGGGCCGTCACCGTGATCGAAGGTGTCTGCTCACCCGTGCTCCACAGGACCGGTGCGTTGCTTGTTGCAGTGAGGGTGGCTGGTACACCGGCACATACCACCTGATCGCCCGAAACGGAAACGGCGGGCGCCGAGCCGAATGTCACGATCGCTGACTGGGTGGCCGATCCGCAACTGCTGCTGCCATTCACGGTGTAGGTACCGGGGGTGGTCACGGTGATGCTGGGGGTGATCTCGCCCGTGCTCCACACGTAGGAGGTGGCCCCGTTGGCGGTCAGGGTGGTGCTACCACCAGGGCAAACGGTGGTGCTACCCGTAATGGTGATCACCACACCGCTGGCGGCGGTCACTTCCACAGAATCCACTGCTGTACCGCAGGCATCGGTACCGGTCACCACATACATACCGGGTGTATCCACGGTGATGGAGGGGCCGGACAGCCCGCCTTCCCATACATAGGTATCCGCGCCTGAGGCGGTGAGCACGACCTGTTGGCCGGGACAGATCGCCAAGGGGCCATTGCCCGCGATGCTGATCACCGGACCCGAACCCGAGGCGACCTGCACCGTGCCACAAATGGGGTCCGCACAATCGGTCTGCGCGCATAGGGTGAGCACCACGGTCCCCAGGTCCCCGGCACCGGCGGTGTAGGTGGTCACCAAGGCGTTCGGGTCGCCGAACGTGCCGGTACCACCGCTCCATTGCACACTGGTGAACGCTCCTCCACTCACCGTGCCCGAAAGGTCCACGGTGCCTGTTCCGCCACAGAGAGAACCCACCACGGTCGCATCCACGATCACCGGGACGAAAGGCGCCTGGCAACCCTGGTTCACGTAGGTCGCCACCGGCACACCGGGCCAGCTGTACTCCACGGTACCCCCGTCGCACTCCCCATTCTCGCCGCCGTAGGTCCCCAGGCTGTTCACGAGCAATTGTCGCACATAGGTGGCGGTGTCGCTGCAACCCGAGGGGTTGTGGAAGAGGATGAGGGTGCGTGAGGTGCTGCCGGTGGGCGGTGTGGGGCTGATCGGCTGGCCAGCAGCAGGGCTGTTGGCGAAGTGGCCACTGGTATTCCCGGCGTTCTGGAAGATCAGATAGAGCGTGTCGGTGAGGGCCGCGAACGAATTGCCCGCCACGCACATGTCCGTACTCGTTACCAGTAGCACGGTGCTACCCGCAGGGATGATCCCTAGCGGGGGTTCGAGGAGCAGGCCGCAACTGGTGATGGTGGCATTCAATTGGCTGGTGAGCGAGGCGGTGGTGGCATCCTGTACCAGACCGAGCCAGCTGTTATTGGGCCAATCCGCCTCCAGTTCGCCCAGGGCGATGGGGGCAGGCCCCACCCGGAACCGCACCATCTCATTCTGGCCTTCATCGCTACCGGGGCAGGTTGAAGAGGGGTTGCAGGCATCCACCAGGATACTTTCGATCTCCAGGCACTTCGTCGGGACCTGTGCGACCAACGTGCCAACGCAAGCCCAGGCCAGGCCGACCAATACGCTGCGTTCGAGGATCCGGATTCTCCTATTCATCTTTCTCAGGACGGGGATGGACCCGCAAAGGTCGCTCGATCCGAGTTAGCGACCGTGGAAAAGGGGTCATCCATTCGCACTTGCCGGTCGATCCAGGTCGATCTCGGACTTGGCGCGCTCCCAGTACGTATCCATTTCCGCCAGGCTCATCTCCCCCATCACCTTGCCGTCCTTCCGGCTTTCGCGCTCCAGGAACTGGAATCGCTGGATGAACTTCCGGTTCGTGCGTTCCAATGCCTCATCGGGATCGATCCCCAGGAAACGCGCGTAGTTCACCAGGCTGAAGAGCACATCGCCAAGCTCCTCGGCCTGGGCCGTGCTCCCGGCGTCCACTTCGCGTTTCAACTCCCCGAGTTCCTCCTGCACCTTGTCCCACACCTGCTCCCGGTGCTCCCAGTCGAAACCGACCCCACGGGCCTTGTCCTGTACCCGGATCGCCTTCACCAGGCTGGGCAGGCCACGTGGCACACCCTCCAGCACACTGGCCCCCTGGCCATTGCCGTGCTTCGCCTTCTCGGCCAGCTTGATCCGTTCCCAATTGGCCTTCACCTCCTCCTCATCCTGCACCTTCACCGATCCGTAGATGTGCGGGTGCCGATGGATGAGCTTCTCGCAGATCCCGTTCAACACATCGGCGATATCGAAAGCACCTTTCTCCTGCCCGATCCTGGCGTAGAATACCATGTGCAGCAGCAGGTCGCCCAGTTCCTTCCTCACTTCGGGCAGATCCTCGCGCAGGATCGCATCACCCAGTTCATAGGTCTCCTCGATCGTTAATGGGCGCAGCGTTTCCATGGTCTGCTTGCGGTCCCAAGGGCACTCGGCCCGCAGGGTGTCCATGATATCCAGAAGGCGTAGGAAGGCGGCAGCACGAGGATCCATGGTGGAAAGGTAGGTCAGGGCGGCACGATGGTTGGCGGCCGGGATCCGGCACTTGGAGGGAGGATATACTTCACGGGAAGGACCACCGTTATCTTAGCCGACCGTCGATGAGGCACGTCCTGCTGATCCTTTTCCTGCTGCACAGCGCGTGGACGTTGGCCCAACAGACCGGAACCCTGACAGGTACCGTACGGGACGAGTACGGCAACACCCTGCCAAGGGCCAACGTGAGCATCGTTGGTACCACCACCGGTGTGGCCTGTGACGACCAGGGGCGCTTCACCCTCACGATCCCTGCGGGCCAAGGGGTCACCCTGCGTTGGACATACAGCGGCATGCACGCCCATGAAGAACAGGTGATGGTGGACGCCGGTCGCACGGTGACCTATGATATCTTCCTGAAGGTGACCACCCTGGGCACGGCCGTGATCCGGGGCACGCAACGCGATCGCGAAGAAGGATTGGAATCCTTGGATCCGCGGGTCACGCGGTTCAGTCCCAGCGTACAGGGCGGTGTGGAGGCCCTGTTGAGCGGGCAGCTCGGTGTGGCCATGCGCAACGAACTGAGCGCAGGCTACAACGTGCGCGGGGGCAACTTCGATGAGAACCTTGTGTACGTGAACGACATCGAGGTCTACCGTCCCTTCCTCGCACGGGCAGGCCAACAGGAGGGTCTCAGCTTCCCCAACCCGGACATGATCGAACGCATCCAATTCAGCCCGGGTGGTTTCGAGGCACGATACGGGGACAAGTTGAGCAGCGTATTGGACATCACCTACAAACGCCCGAAGAAGTTCGCTGGCAGCGCTATGGCCAGCTTGCTCGGCGGGGCCTTCCACCTGGAGAACACCATGCTGGGTAAAAGGCTGCGGCAGGTGACCGGCGTGCGCTACCGCACCAACACGTTGGTACTGAATGGCCTCGATACCAAAGGCCAGTACCGCCCGGTGTACACCGATGCGCAGACCTATTGGACCTACGACCTGACCGATCGTCTGGAGCTTGGCTTCCTGGGCCTGTACTCCAGCAACCGGTATGGCGTGGTGCCGGAGAACCGGGAGACCGAATACGGGAGTTTCAACCAGGCGCTGCGCTTCACCTCGTATTTCGAAGGGCAGGAGGTCACACGATTCGAGACCATGTTCGGTGCGATCAATGCGAACTACCAGGCCACGAAGCACACGCGCCTGAAATTCACGGCCAGTGCCTTCAACACCGTGGAGAGCGAACGGTTCGATGTGTTGAGCGAGTACTACCTGGACGAATTGGAGCGCGACCCCAACAGCAGTCGTTACGGCGAGGTGAAGCAGAACCTGGGGATCGGACGTTCGTTGCGCCATGCCCGGAACCAATTGGATGCCACGGTGGTCACCTTCGCGCACAAGGGCTATCACCAAACGGGTCGCAGCTATCTGCAATGGGGCGTGGATGGGCGGAGCGAGCTCATCAACGACAAGTTGAGCGAATGGACGGTGATCGATTCAGCCGATTTCAGCATCCCGCTGAACCAGGG
>JADLAI010000045.1 GCA_020848295.1 Flavobacteriales bacterium | reverse complement strand
GATAGACCATGCCGTTTCTGGAGATTCCTTCCGTAGTGAACCGACCACTGTCGAATACTCGTGCTCACTCCTCCAGGATGGATCAGGTCTTCAAATCGCGGAACGTTCGTGCTATTCACACTACTTGCCGGAATTGACACATCCCACCGTGAAATGAAGAACCCATACTCACCTTCGGCGCTGAGCCATGTCCTTGCAGGACTGCGTCCAACGTTCAACACCACATGAAGCCCAACATTGTATCCCGGGGATATTCTATTCTTCACCACCGATGGCCAACCGTTCGTGGCGTCCACCGCAATAGGATCTTGAGCGGTGGCCGTTCCCGATAGAACAATTGCGACCTTTGAGGAGGATTGCCCCGAAATGTCGTATATCATGAGATAGCACAGTATGGTGCAAACACTTCGGGAAATCCCCATGACCGACTGAATATCGACGAGACTAAAACGTGATCACCCCGTTGAATACGATCGTGCTATTGCTGCTCGGATATACCCTGATGAAAGTTCCGAGTGCCTTGCCGGATTCAAAGGTGTAATTCGCTTCCCAACTTTTCGTCGCCTTGAGCGTGCGCCGCCGCACATATGGCTGCAGCCCCCCCCGGGATCGGGTTCATAACGCCGTAATCCGCTTGGAGCTTACAGTTAACATCATCGTATTCGCCCCATGACTTTGCGGAGATGTGTGTCCGATGCTTTCTCCATCCTCCACTCTTCAACCGGTACATCTTCATTTTCGCTTTCGCTTTGGTGTTGATGCCGCTGTTTCTCCATCGTACCTTCCAAACAATAGAACGATCGCCATCTTCATACGTCTCAAAGCCATAAGCGCTCTTATTGTTGTTGCACTTCACCCCGTCGCCCTCATATAGTACCTTGTATTCAGAAGGAATGCCGGTTGCAAGCATTTCGTCCAACGCAGCGCAGGTTGTGAATGGTATGCGCCACTCTTGCCCAGAAGGGTCAATATAAATGACAAAAGATCCGATGACCACTAATCCGTGTTCGTTGAATAGCGTTTCGTCCACTTCATCATCTATCATGTTGTATTGCTCCGGATTTGACGCTGGGTTCGCGCCACCCAGTAACCACAGGTCCTCCAACTCCTGCATCTTTCGCCGGTAGGAATTGATGCCATGGGTCGTCTCAAAGTCGATGAGTGGTTGCTCGTCGCCAAATCCAACATTGTCCGCGAGGTCATTGAATTCCTCGTCGTTCAGCCCGGAATTTTCGGCTTAAAATCCATCCAAATAGTTGTTCAACCTCTCTTCCAGACAAGCATAAGTCGCATCGTAGTGTGCCTGGTTGGCGAACACAAGCAACCCATCGCAGGCGGATTTAGTGCTCCCGCATCCGTTCGACTTCTGAGTGGTAGGGGCGGTTTCCACAACTGCTCCCAGACGTTCCTCTTTGCTACAACCAGCAAGAATGAGAACCGTAACCGCAAGGCTCAAGGCATTTTTCATTTCCATGACCGGGTAGTGATGTGTGAAGGTAATATCGGTCAAAAAGAAACGCAACTCTTATGCGGAAATCATCCAGCTGCGCCTAATCCCGATATGGCCCTTTCGCCGACGCCCGCCGCAAACGGTCGTTGATCGCACGACCAAGCCCTTCGTCCGGGAACCGCTCGGCCAGGATCACCTCGGCGCCGGAAGCCTCCAGTCGCCGCAAGGCACCAAAGAGCCCGCGCGCGGCCTCGGCAAGGTCACCCGACACCGATAGCACTTCCGTTCGCCACGCGCCATGGTCCTTACACAGGGCGAGGACCCCCACCCGTTCAGCCGCGTAGAGCGGGAGCAGTTGCTCCACCTCGCCCACCACCACCGGGATCCGCGGTGCATAATGGCTCTCGATCTGTCCGGGGGCGACCGGGAGGATGCGCCGGTGCATGGGCGAAAGCGCCCCCACCACGGCCTCGATGGACTCAACGCCCACCCCACCCGGCCGGTACAGCGTCCAACGACCGCCCTCCAGACCGATGATCGTACTCTCCACGCCCACATGGCAAGGCCCACCGTCCAGGATGTACGGGATCTTTCCTCCCAACTGATCGGCCACATGCTGCGCGGTCGTGGGACTCACATACCCGAACGGGTTGGCGCTGGGTGCGGCAAGTGGAAAGTCCAATTGCTCCAACAATTCCTGCGTGGTCGGATGTGCCGGCATACGCACTGCCACGGTATCCAGTCCACTGGTCACGATGTCCGGTATTTCCAGCCGTTTCGGCAAGACCAGGGTGAGCGGGCCGGGCCAGAAAGCATCCATCAGTCGTTCGGCCCCTTCGGGCAGGTGCTTCACTACGCGGTGTAGCTGCTCCTTCCGACCAAGGTGTACGATCAACGGGTCGAAGCTGGGACGTGCCTTGATGCTGAACACCTGTAGTACGGCTTCGGGATCGAAGGCGTTGGCCGCGAGGCCGTAGACCGTTTCCGTGGGGATGGCCACCGCATGGCCGCTTCGCAACAGGTCGGCAGCGGTGGATACATCGGTGCCGATACGGGCGATCATGCGGGCAAAGGTCGTATTCCCACCCCGCCGGAACGATCCTTCATCCGCCAGCCGGCCACACGGCCGTATGTGGTTTTTCACACTTATTAACCTGACACGGGCGCTTTCGGCACGGTTTTGTGCGTCCTATACATGAACCAATCCGGAACGACCATGCCACGTGCAAAGAAGAAATTGGTGCTCTCGCAGCCCATCAAGGAGGGATTGAAGGCCATCAAGGTGCGTTTGGACCACCGCACGGTGATCACCCTGGCCAGCCTGAAATCGTTCGAATTCTGGAAGAAGCGCTACCCGCAGGCGCAGGTGATCGGCTGATCATTCGGGCAACAGACCCTCCACGTATCGGCGGTCATTCGCCAGGCGCGGCATCTTGCTCTGCGCATCGGTCATGCCCCGTGCCTTCATGAAAGCGGCGAAGCCTCCACGCGGTACCGACCTGATCACCAAGGGGCGCAACACCTTCCCGGTGATCAGGTCACGGTAGTACGCGTTGCGCCGTTGCAGGGCCGCGTCCACCAAGGCGGCGAAGCCCGCTGGGTCGGCGGGGGGCAGTGCGAACTCGATGTACCATTCGTGGTAAGGCAGACCCTCGTGCGGCGAAAGCCGCGGAGCAACGGTGAATTCGGCCACTTCGCACCGCATGTCGGCCATCGCCTCTTGTAGCGCCCCCTCCACTTCCTCCGCGATCACGTGCTCCCCGAATGCACTGGTGAAGTGCTTGGTACGTCCGGTGACGACGATGCGCGGCGGTGTCAGCGATACGAACTTGATGGTGTCCCCCAGTTCGTAGCCCCAAAGTCCGGCGTTGGTGTACAGCACCAGGGCGTATTGCGTGTTCAGCTCCACCTCGGCGATCGAGCGCGGACGACGATCGGTGCCGTGCATGGGCACGAAGCCGAAGTAGATGCCGTTGTCAACCACCAACAACAGACCCTCCTCGTTACTGCGGTCCTGGTACGCTATGAAACCCTCGCTGGCGGGGAAGAGTTCCACGCTCGGTACGCGCCCACCGATCAAGGTCTCCATACGGCTGCGGTATGGTGCGTAGTTGACGCCACCATACACGAACAAGGAGAAGCGCGGGAAGACCTCCTTCACCGTGGCCTTCCCGGTGCGGGCCAGCAACCGCTCGAAATACATCTGCACCCAGGCCGGTATGCCGCTGATCAGGCGCATATCCTCCTGGATCGTTTCCCCCACGATCGCCTCCACCTTCGTTTCCCAGTCGGTGATGCAGTTGGTGGCATAGGAGGGCATGCGGTTCCGCAACAGATAGGCCGGTACATGGTTGGCCACGATGCCGCTAAGGCGGCCGCTGGGGATGGGCCTGCTGCGATCGAGCACCGGACTTCCCTGTAGGAAGATCATCTTCCCATCCACGAAACCGGCTTCCCGGCTATGGGCGATGTATGCCAGCAGGGCGCGACGTGCGCTCCCGATGTGGTTGGGCAGGCTCTCCTTGGTGATCGGGATGTACTTGGCCCCGCTGGTGGTCCCACTGGTCTTGCAGAAGTAGAGCGGCCTTCCCGGCCAGAGCACGTCCTCCTCCCCGAAACCGATCCGCTCGATGTACGGCCTGAACCCCTCATAATCGCGGAGCGGTACGGCCTGTACCAGGTCGGCATGGTCGCGCACGGCATGCAACCGATGTTCGTGACCGAAGGAGGTGTCCCCACCGAACCGGACCAATTCGCGCAATACCGCCGATTGTGTGGCGACGGGGTCCAACGCCCGTTCCATCACGGCCTTGGTGACCGCACGGGCATAGGGTTGGGCAATGGCCGACTTAAGGCTCATGCGTCGATGGTGTATCACCATTCGGACATTCGATCCCGACCCATCTGCTTGCCTTTTTTCCGGATGACTTCTCCCCGGTGGTGGTCCCGTAGGCCCCGCTACGCAACAACCTCCGTGCATCGTCCTCCGAAAACATGGCTGCGCATCCTTGGGCGGTCCTGGATGTACGAATGGTATACGCGCGGCGAACCTTCCCACCACCCGGGATCGCAAACCGAGCGGATGTTGCGGATCGCCCGCCGGAGGGTACGCAACGTTCCATCACTCGAACATCATATAGGCCTGCGGATCCAGCGGTTCGCCACCACGCCAAAGCTCAAAGTGCAGGTGTGGACCGGTGGTGAGTTCGCCACTGCTGCCCACGATGGCCACCGCTTCGCCTCCTCGCACCTTGTCGCCGACCTTCTTCAGCAACACGCTGTTGTGCTTGTACACGCTGACCAGGTCGTTGGCGTGCTGGATCTGCAACACGTGGCCCGCATCGGTGGTCCAGCTGGCCAAGGTGACCGTGCCGGCCAGGCAGGCCTTCACCGCTGCATCGGCCTTTGCGACGATATCGATGCCGTAATGGCCATCGGTGCGATCGAACCGGCTGGTGACGATGCCGCGCAAGGGCGGGAAGAAGAACACCCCGGCCAGGTCACGGCGATCCCCACCTGCCCAGCCATCCTTCACACTGAATGCCTCCTCCCGGGCCACCCGCTTCCGCAACAAGCTGTCCGCAGTGCCCGGCTCCAGGTCCTCGGCGCCCGGTTTCTTCGCCAGCGTAGAGAACAGCACCGCACTGTCCGCCGGGAGTTCGCCGCTCAGCACCGCCTGCAGGTTGGCGATGTACTGGTCCCGTTCCTTGCTATGTCGCTCCAATGAATCGGCCAGCACCAGGCTCCGATAGGCATTGCGCTTGGTCTCCTGGTCGGCATAGCCGGGGATGTACCTTTTCAATGGGGTGAATACGATCACGGCGGTGACGAAGGCGCCATAGAGCAGGAAGGCGGCCGTGCCCAGCAACAGTACATTCAGGCGGTTCAGGCGCATGGTGAACCGCTCCTCGAACGTGCTGTCGTTGATCAGCATCAGGCGGTACCGATCGCGCAGCTTGCGCAAGAGCCGCCGTTTGGCGCCTCGTTCGTCCCCCTTCTTGTTGACCGACGCGATCGGCATCGCGCAAATATCGCGCTCCACCTCCGCGCAGCGGTGTTCGCGGCCAATGTATCGGAGGAAGGGGCCCTGCGCCGCTTGCTGACAGGCCATCCCGATTCTCGCAAGCCATAATAACTTCGCCCGTTCGTAGTTATCCCTTGCGGTCGCCCATGCGCCTTCCCTTCTCCTGCCGGATCGCCGGCCCGATCCTTCTCGTGGCCCTGCTGGCCATGGGATGCTCCCAGGAAAAGGACGCCTTCCTGAACCGCACCTTCCACCGGCTCACCACCCGTGATAACGGCTGGTTCAATGCGAACGAGAAGTTGAAGGAGGTGGTGGCGGGGATCGAGGATGCGCACGTGGACGATTACGATCAGGTGCTTCCCATTTTCGTGTATGGCTCTGCCGAACAGGCCAAAACAGCCACTCCCGACCTGGAGAAGTGCATCGATAAGTGCTCGCTCGTGATCGAACGGCACTCCATGAACATCGAAGGCAAGGAACGGAACAAGTGGATAGACGACTCTTGGTCCGTGATCGCCAAGAGCCACTTCTACAAGCAGAACTATTACGAGGCGGAACGCGGATTCACGTATGTGAGCCGACGCTTCAAGGGTGGCGACCGGCAGATGGAGAGCCTGGTGTGGCTGGCCCGTACGGCCATACTCCTGGAGCAGTACGGCAAGGCACAAAGCGCCCTGGACGAAGTGGCCGGCCAGAAGACCCTGCCCAAGGGCTTCGACCACGGCGAGCTGGAGGCCGTGCGTGCCGAGCTGGAGCTGAAGCGGGGCAAGGCGGATGATGCGATCACCCATCTGGAGGCGGCCATCCCCAACGCGCGCACGAAGAAGGAGCGGGTGCGCTGGTCGTTCATCCTTGCTCAGCTGTACCAGCTCAAGGGCCTGGAGGAAAAGGCCATCAAACAGTTCGCCATGGTGGCGCGGATGAAGCCGCCCTACGAGATGGCCTTCCATACGCAGATCTTCCAGGCACTGGCCTTCAACAAGGGGAACAGTAAAGAGATCCGGAAGAAGCTGAACCGCATGTTGCGCGACGACAAGCATGTGGACCACTTCGACATGCTCCACTACGCGCTCGCCGACCTGGACCTGAAGGAACACAAGGACTCCCTGGCCATCGAACACCTGATGACCAGCGCACGGGTGAGCACCACCGACACCAAACAGAAGGCCAAGACCTTCCTGCGGCTGGCCGACCTCTACTTCGACGACCGTGCCTACGGCGAAGCCCAGAAATACTACGATTCCACACGGACGATCCTGCCCGAAACACACCTGCGACATGCGGAGGTGGTGACCCGTGCGCGGGTGCTGGGCGAACTGGTGGAACAACTGCGGGTGATCGAACTGGAGGATAGCCTGCAGGCCCTGTCCAAACTCGACGAGAAGGACCTGGACAAGAGGATCCGGGGGATGATCCGCGACCGCGAACGGGCGGAGGCCGAGCGCCTGCAAGCCGAGGAGGAGGCCCGGGCACAGGCCGAGGCGAACCCCGACGCAGGGCGCAAACCACCGCCACAGGGCGCTCCCCGCGGGGCCTGGTACTTCTACGACCCACAACAGATCGGCCGTGGCCTTTCCAACTTCCGGAAAAAGTGGGGGAACCGGCCGCTGGAGGACGATTGGCGGCGGAAGGATAAGAGTGGCAGTGCACTGGCTGACGTGCCCGAGGAAGGCGAGGAGACCGTGGAGGATGGCGGCG
>JADLAI010000044.1 GCA_020848295.1 Flavobacteriales bacterium | reverse complement strand
TACACCGCATGATCGGCCTGCGGGTAGGCACCGGTGGCAGCACCGGGAAGAACTACCTGAAAGGCGCCATGGACAGCCACCACATCTTCAGCGAGGTGGCCGACCTGAGCAGCTTCCTGTTCGAGCGGCGCAAGTTGCCCGAGCTGCCGGAGAAATTGCGGAGCGCGTTGCGGTATCGGGGATAAGTCGCACCATTGGGATGGATCGGCCACGTGGACCGTCGACCCTTCACAACTCGAACCGCTGTCCGCGTTTGGGAATGGTGATCTTCCGGTAACCGTTCTCCTCCAGCCGTTCTTGGAGACCCAGCAGGCTGTGGTCCACCCCGTGTACGAGGTAAGTACGGCGCACCCTCGCAGGATCCTGGCAGGAGAGGTAGCGGACCAATTCGCCGCGATCGGCGTGGGCGCTGTAGAAATCCATGCGCAGGATACGGGCACGCACGGGCACCACATCCCCGAAGATATTCACCTCGGGGGCGCCGCGAAGAAGTTGATCGCCAAGGGTACCCGGCGCACAAAAGCCCACCACCAGCACCGCGTTGGCGGGATCACCCAATTCATTGTGCAAATGGTGCCTGATCCGCCCGGCCTCCATCATGCCACTGGCCGCGATGATGATGAAGGGTTCCTTCACACCGTTCAGTTGTTTGCTGCGATCGGCGCTGCGAACGAACTCCACTCCGGGGAAGGTGAAGAGGTCGGGGTCACCGGTCAACTGATCACGCACCGCGTCGCGGAAAAGGGTGCTATGCGCGCGGGCCACTTCGGTGGCACTGATGGCCAGGGGGCTGTCCACATAGACCGGCACACGCGGTAGCCGCCCCTCGTTGCTCAACGAGTTCAACGTGTAAAGCAGTTCCTGGGTCTTTCCGATGCTGAAGGCCGGTATCAACAGCTTGCCCTTGCCCTTCACACACACATCCGATACATGCCGCATCAGTTCCTCCTCGGCCTCTTTCACCGGGGCGTGGTCACGATCGCCGTATGTGCTCTCGCACACCAGCACATCGCACTGGCGGAAGGGTTCGGGTTCGGGTAGGAGGCGATCGACATAACGCCCCACATCGCCGGTGAAGGTGAAGTGCAGCGTGCGACCATCGTTCTCGATATCGAGGTGGATCGCAGCGCTTCCCAGGATGTGACCTGTATCGGTATAGGTGAGCGTGATCCCCGGGCCGATCAACCTCGGCTCGCCGTAGCCCACGGTCTGGAACAGGTCCATTGCGGGGGCCACATCGGCCACGGTATAGAGCGGCTCATCAAATTCCAGGTCATCCCCACGCTTCCGGGCACGCTTCACATCGAACTGGTGATCGTACTCCTGGATGTGGGCGCTGTCGGCCAGCATGATGGTGCAGAGGTCCTTGGTGGCCGGGGTGGACCAGATCGGGCCACGGTACCCTTCGGCCACCAAGCGGGGCAATAGCCCGCTGTGATCGATGTGCGCATGGCTCAACACCAGCACATCCACCTCGCTCGGAGCGAAGCCGAAGCGGCGGTTGGGATCGTGGTCCGTCTCGCGAACGGCCTCCCCCTGGAACATGCCGCAATCGAGCAGGATCCGGAATATCCCTTGCTTACCGTGGACTTCGAGCAGGTGTTTGGTACCGGTCACCGTTCCAGCGGCGCCGTGGCAGGTGAGGAAAATGGGCATGGCAACAGGACCGTGATCCGAACGGTCAAGGGTAAAGGTCGGTGCTTCGGGGGGAATGAACCGTGGTCAAAGGGATAATGAGAGGCCGACACCTGCCAGCGTTCTCCTATATTTCGCCAAGCTCGCTCCAACCCGACCATGTCCCGATCCCTCGCGATGCCCCTGACCCGGACCTCGTTGCTGCACTGCATCCTTGTGCTCTTGTTGGTGTGCGGCCTACCCTCTTTGGGCCATACCCAGCAGTACAAGTTGCGTGGCACTGTTGCGGACCAGACCACGGGCGAAACGCTCATCGGCGCCAGCGTGGTGATCAAGGGCACCACCACGGGAGCCACCACGGACTTCAACGGGCGTTTTGAGATCGTCACCAACGAGCTACCGCCGTACACCTTGGTGGTCAGCTTCATCGGCTATTCCCCACAGGAGATCCAGGTGAAAAGTCTGGACCAGGAGCTGAAATTCAAATTGAGCACCGATCAGGTGTTGTTGAAAGAGGCCGAGGTGGTGGGCAGCCGGATCACGGAGAAGCAGAAACAGGCGCCGCTCACGGTGGAGAGCATGGACCTGCTTGCGATCAAGGAAGCGCCAAGTGGCGATTTCTACGAAGGACTCGGCACCCTGAAAGGGGTGGACATGACCTCGGCAAGCATGGGATTCAAGGTGATCAACACCCGCGGCTTCAACAGCACCAGCCCGGTGCGGTCATTACAGTTGATCGATGGGGTGGACAACCAAAGCCCCGGCCTCAATTTCTCGTTGGGCAACTTCCTTGGCGCAAGTGAACTGGATGTGATGAAGGTGGACTTGATCGTAGGAGCCAGTTCGGCATACTATGGTCCCAATGCCTTCAATGGCGTCATCAGCATGACCACCAAGGACCCTTACCAGTTCAGAGGTTTGAGTGCGATGGTGAAAACAGGTGAACGGAACCTGGTGGAAAGCGGCATTCGGTACGCACATGTGTTCAAAGGGAAACAAGGGCGTGAACGATCGGCATTGAAATTCAACCTGTACTATTTCCAAGCGCAAGACTGGGTGGCGGACAATCTTGCGGCCACAGAGGCCAGCGATGCGGATGAAGTTAACCCTGGAGGGTATGATGCGGTGAACCGCTACGGGGACGAAGCGTCCGCAGTGAGCGGGATCACTCCGGAGGGCCTTCGGAACATACACCGCGATGGGTATCGGGAAGTGGATCTGGTGGACTATGACACGCAGAACCTGAAGACCTCGATCGCCTTCGATCATAAGTGGAACGACAGCCTTCGGGTGATCGCGACCTCCAGCTTTGGAACGGGCACCACTGTGTACCAGGGCGACAACCGGTACCGCTTGCAGGGCATCCTCTTCTTCCAGCATCGCCTGGAGTTGAATGCGGGTGACCGCGGGTACTTCCGCACGTACTTCACGCATGAGGATGCGGGGACCAGTTACGATGCGGTGTTCACAGCATATCGGTTGCAGGACCTGGCCAAGGATGATGCACGCTGGTTCCAGGATTACCGTGCCCGTTGGGAAAGCGGTGGGTATGCCGCCCAAGTGCGGAATGCACCGGGCTACCCGCAACCGGTCTTCGACCCCG
>JADLAI010000043.1 GCA_020848295.1 Flavobacteriales bacterium | reverse complement strand
CCCCGAGGCCCGCGCAAGGGTTGGATCGAAGTGATCTGCGGCAGCATGTTCAGTGGCAAGACCGAGGAGCTGATCCGACGCCTGCGCCGCGCTGAATTCGCCCGGCAGAAGGTGGAGATCTTCAAGCCTGGTGTGGACACCCGCTACCATGCCCATGATGTGGTGAGCCACGAGGGCACATCCATCCGCAGTACGCCGGTACCCGGTAGCAGCCACCTGCTCCTGCTCACCAACGAGATCCAAGTGGTGGGGATCGATGAGGCCCAGTTCTTCGATGACGGGTTGCCCGGGGTGTGCGAACAATTGGCCAATACCGGGATCCGCGTGATCATCGCCGGGCTGGACATGGATTTCCAAGGTCGGCCATTCGGGCCGATGCCCGCATTGATGGCCATGGCCGAATACGTGACCAAGGTACACGCCATCTGCATGCACTGCGGCGACCTGGCCAACCACAGCCACCGGACCACCGCCAGCCAGGACCTGGTGGTACTTGGGGAGACCGACAGTTATGTGCCGCTGTGCCGCACCTGTTTCATGGCCGCTCGTTCCAAGCAGGCTGCCCCATGAGCGCCATGCGCCCCACCATGCGCACGATCGCCGAGGTGACCGAGGGTCAGCTCGTCGGGAAGGGCGAAGGCCGGATCGAACACCTGGTGATCGACTCGCGCCACGCGAGCATCCAGCCCGATGCACTCTTCATCGCGGTGGTCGGCCCCCGGCACGATGGGCACCGCTACATCACGGAGCTGTATTCCCGTGGCCTGCGACATTTCATGGTGAGCCGACCGATCGATCCGGGTGCTCTCCCCGAAGCGGACCTCATCCAGGTCCCGGACACCTTGCAGGCATTGCAACGGCTTGCGGCCTGGCACCGTTCGCAGTTCAAGATCCCGGTGATCGGGATCACCGGGAGCAATGGCAAGACGATCGTGAAGGAGTGGTTGTTCCAGCTCCTGCGCGGTGAGGAGCGGATCGTGCGAAGCCCCGGTAGCTGGAACAGCCAGGTGGGTGTGCCATTGAGCGTGTGGCAGCTTGGCCCGGAACATACGCTCGCCCTTTTCGAGGCCGGCATCAGCAAACCAGGAGAAATGGAAGCACTGGAGCGGATGATCCGACCGACGATCGGTGTGCTCACCCACCTGGGCGATGCCCATGACGAGGGCTTCGGCGGGGACCGTGCGTATAAAGAGGCCGAGAAACGGATCCTCTTCCGACACGCCGCCACCACGATCGACGGCCATTCGCTGCACATCCTGGACCAGGCCGTACACGGCGATGGCACGACGGTGCGCCTTCGGCACCAGGACGGGGATCATGCGTTCAACATCCCCTTCACCGATCGGGCCAGCGTACAAAATGCGATCACTTGCATCGCCGTATGCCTGCATCTCGGCCGGAACGCGGCTTGGATCAATGAACGGCTGGCCCATCTGGCCCCGGTGGACATGCGCCTGCGCACCATGCAAGGCCGCCATGGCACCACCTTGATCGACGACAGTTACAGCAACGACCGAAGTTCCCTGGCGGTGGCGCTCGACCATCAGACCAGGACCGCCCACGGCCGGCCGTGTGCCATCGTGCTGAGCGACCTGGCGGAAAGCGGGCTTACCGAGGGCCGGCTCTATACCGAGGTGGCGGCCATGCTTCATCGCGCGGGGATCAAGCAGGTGATCGGTGTGGGCAGCGCGATCGCTGCACAGCACGCGTTGTTCCCGGAACATGCACGTTTCCACGCGAACACGGATGAACTGCTCGCCAAGGAGGACCTGCACGATCTCGCTGGTGCGGTGGTGCTGGTGAAAGGAGCGCGGGATCTCGGATTGGAACGTGCCGTGGAGCGCTGGCAGCAACACGTACACGGCACTGAACTCCAGGTGGACCTGGAGGCCGTACGACACAACCTCAACCATTACCGCGCGCTCCTTCGCCCCGGCACACGCACCATGGCGATGGTGAAAGCCTTCGGATACGGAAGCGGTGCGGTGGAACTCGCGCGGCTGTTCCAGCATGAACAGGTCCATTACCTCGGCGTGGCCTACGCCGATGAGGGCATCGAGCTGCGGCAACAGGGGATCACCACCCCCATCCTGGTAATGAACCCGGAACCCGTTGCCCTGGAGACCCTGCACCGTTTTGACCTGGAACCCGAGGTCTACGATCCGCTTTCCTTGAAGGCGGTACTGGACCATGCAGGTGCCACCGGTTCCGCACCGGCGGTCCATATCAAATTGGATACGGGCATGCACCGTCTCGGTTTCCAGACCGATGCGCTACCCTACCTGCTCGATACCCTGCGCGGTGCTCCCATCCGCGTGGCATCCATCCTCTCGCACCTGGCGGCGAGCGAGGATCCCGCACAGGACGCATTCACCCGAACGCAGATCACCCGGTTCTCGGAAATGGCCGACCGGATCGACCAGGTGCTGGACCATCGCCCGCTCCGGCACATCGCGAACAGCAGTGCCATCACACGCTTCCCCGATGCGCACTTCGACATGGTCCGTATCGGTATTGGCCTGCAGGGCATCGGGACGAACGCGGAGGAGACCCTTGGTCTGCGACCGGTGGCCACGCTGCGGACGGTGGTGGCGCAGGTGAAGGAGGTACCCGCAGGCGATGGCGTTGGCTACGCGCGTATGGCCATCACGGATCGGGTGCGTCGTATCGCGATCCTGCCGATCGGTTATGCCGATGGCTTCCTGCGCCGACTCGGGAATGGTGCGGGCCGTGTGCGGATCAATGGGAAAGAGGTCCGGACAGTGGGGAACATCTGTATGGACATGTGCATGGTGGATGTGACCTCGATCACTTGTGCTCCCGGCGATGAGGCCATCGTGTTCGGCGCTTCACCCAGTCTCGCGCAATATGCGAGCGACCTGGGCACCATCCCGTATGAAGCGCTGACCAGTATCGCGCAGCGCGTGAAACGGGTTTACGTGCGTGGTTGATCCCTGCGCATCATCGGGCAACGTGGTCTTCGCTACCAGTACGTGAGCGCGGGTCCGCTTAGGAACCTGTACGCCACGGCCCGGACCATCGGCCCCGCGTACACGACACGATCATCGAGGCCCAAGAGCTGGGGGCGCTGATGGCACGGTCACTTCTTGGCGTACTTCTCGAAGCTGAAGTGCTCCTTCTCGTTCAGTTCCTCGGGCGTGAGCGACTTGAAATATTCGAAGGTGCGGCGCATGCCTTCGGCACGGTCCACCTTCGGCTCCCACTTCAGCAGCTTCTTCGCCAGGGTGATGTCCGGTTGGCGCTGCATGGGATCATCGCTCGGCAGGGGCTTGTGGATCAGCTTCTGCTTGGTGCCGGTGAGCTTGAGGATCTCCTGGGCGAACTGCTTGATGGTGATCTCCTTGGGGTTCCCGATGTTCACCGGGCCCGCGTAGTCGCTCAGCAGCAGACGGTAGATGCCTTCGATCAGGTCGTCCACGTAACAGAAGCTGCGCGTTTGATCGCCCTTGCCGAAGATGGTCAGGTCCTCGCCACGTAGCGCCTGGCCCATGAAAGCGGGTACCACCCGACCGTCGTTCAGGCGCATCCGCGGGCCGTAGGTATTGAAGATGCGCACCATGCGCGTCTCCACGCCGTGATAGGTGTGGTAGGCCATGGTGATGGCCTCCTGAAAACGCTTGGCCTCATCATACATGCTGCGCTTGCCCACCGGGTTCACATGGCCCCAGTAGCTCTCGCTCTGCGGATGCACCTTCGGATCGCCATACACTTCGCTGGTGCTGGCCACGATGATGCGGGCCTTCTTCACACGCGCCAGGCCGAGCAGGTTGTGCGTACCAAGGGACCCCACCTTCAGCGTCTGGATCGGGATCTTCTCGTAGTCGATCGGTGAGGCCGGGGATGCGAAGTGCATGATGTACTTCAGGTCGCCCGGCACATGCACGAACTTGGATACATCGTGATGGTAGAACTCGAAATCCTCCCGACGGAAGAGGTGCTCGATGTTCTTCAGACTACCGGTGATCAGGTTGTCCATCGCGATCACGTGGTAGCCCTCCTTCAGCATCCGGTCGCAGAGGTGCGAGCCCAGGAAGCCCGCGGCACCGGTGATCAGTACGCGGTCCTTCGGCTTGTTCACCTTCCGTCCTGCCTTCACTGCCGACGGTGCCTTGCTGACGCCGACCTTCCGCTTCTTAGCAACGGTGACCGTTGCTTTCCTGGAGACCTTCTTGGCCATGGGTTCAGGCTTTCGCCGTGGCTTTGGTGTTCGCTTTCGGGCTGTGCGCGGCAGTGACCACGTTGCGGCCGATGCTCACGTAGTGGAATCCTTTCGCCTTCATCTCGTCCAATTCGTACAGGTTGCGCCCGTCGAAGATGGTGCGCTCCCTCAGCGATCCTTCGAGCTGTGCCAGATCCGGTGTGCGGAACAAGGCCCACTCGGTGCAGATGATCAGGGCATCGGCGCCTTTCAGGGCCTCATACTCATCCTTCGCATAGTTGATCCTATCGCCGATGAGCTTCTTCACGTTGTTCGCTCCTTCGGGATCGAAGGCCGTGATGGTGGCCCCGGCCTTGGTCAGGGCCTCGATCATGTACAAAGCGGGTGCTTCGCGGATATCGTCGGTATCGGGTTTGAACGAAAGGCCCCACATGGCGAAGTGCCTACCCTTCAGTTCGCCGCCGTAGTAGGCTTCGATCTTCGGCATCAGCGCGGTCTTCTGCTTCTCGTTCACCTCCATCACGCTCTCGATGATCTGGAAGTCGTAACCGGCCTCCTTGCCGCTCTTGGCAAGCGCCTGCACATCCTTCGGGAAGCAACTTCCCCCGTAGCCGATGCCCGGGAAGAGGAACCGTTTGCCGATGCGCGTATCGGTACCCATGCCGATGCGCACCTTGTCCACATCCGCACCAACGGCCTCGCAGAAGTTCGCGATCTCGTTCATGAAGGTGATCTTGGCCGCGAGGAAGGCGTTGGCCGCGTACTTGGTCAGTTCGGCACTGCGCTCGTCCATGAAGATGATGGGATTGCCCTGGCGCACGAAAGGTTTGTAGAGGTCTTCCATGAGCTTGCGCGCACGCTCGCTGCTGGTGCCGACCACGACGCGGTCGGGCTTCAGGAAGTCATCCACAGCGAAACCTTCACGCAGGAACTCCGGGTTGCTCACCACGTCGAACTCCACCTTGGCGTACTTGGCCACTTCGGCATGCACCTTCTCGGCCGTACCCACGGGCACGGTGCTCTTGTCAACCAGTACCATGTAGTGCTTCATGATCCTCCCGATGTCGCCTGCGGCCTTCAGCACGTAGCTCAGGTCGGCGCTGCCATCCTCGCCGGGCGGCGTTGGCAGGGCCAGGAAGACGATCTGCGCCTTCTCCAGGGCCTCGGCCAGGTCCGTGGTGAAACGCAGGCGGCCCTGCCGGATGTTGCGTTCGAAGAGCACATCGAGGTGCGGTTCGTAGATGGGCACCTTGCCATCCTTCATCATCTGTACCTTCTCGGCGTTGATGTCCACGCAGACCACGTGGTTGCCGGTCTCAGCGAAGCATGTGCCGGTCACCAGACCGACGTATCCTGTTCCTACTACTGCGATGTTCATGGGGCTATGCGAAGAAGCTGTTCACCGTGTTGGTGATGTGCGTGAGTTGTTCGTGGTCCAGTTCGGTGCTCATGGGTAGCGAGAGCACTTCGCGCGTGAGTTGTTCGGTCACCGGCAGGGAGCCTTCCGGAGCCCGAACGCTCTTGTACGCACGCTGCAAGTGGCAGGATACAGGGTAGTAGATCATGGCAGGGACCCCGTTGGCCTCCAGGTGCTGTTTGAGACCGTCACGACGCCCATCGGTCACCCGAAGGGTGTACTGGTGGAAGGCGTGGGTGCTGCGCGTGCTGCGCACCGGCACCTGTACGGCGGGGAGCCCGGCGAAGGCGGTATCGTAGAAGGCAGCCGCCTTGTTGCGTGCCGCGTTGTACGCATCCAGTTGCGGCAGCTTGATCCGCAGAATGGCCGCCTGCAAGGAATCCAACCGGCTGTTCACCCCCACCACCTCGTGGTAGTAACGCACCTCGCTGCCGTGATTGCACACGCGTCGCAGCTTCTTGGCCAGGTCGTCGTCGTTGGTGAAAAGGGCTCCCCCATCGCCGTAACAGCCGAGGTTCTTGCTGGGGAAGAAGCTGGTGCTGGCGATGTGGCCGATGGCACCGCTCTTCCGCTTTGATCCATCGGCGAAGGTGTAGGTGGCCCCGATGGCCTGCGCGTTGTCCTCGATCACGTAGAGTCCATGCTTCTTCGCAATGGCCATGATCGGTTCCATGTCCGCCACCTGGCCGAAGAGGTGTACCGGCACGATGGCCTTGGTGCGTGGAGTGATCTTGCGTTCGATGTCCGCCGGATCCAGGTTGAAGGTGCCCGGCAGCACATCGGCGAATACGGGTGTGATCCCAAGGAGGCCGACCACCTCCACCGTGGCCACGAAGGTGAAGGAGGCGGTGATCACCTCATCGCCGGGCTTCAGGTCCAGCGCCATCATCGCGATCTGCAATGCATCGGTGCCGTTGGCGCAAGCGATCACATGCCTGGATCCGTTGTAGGCCGCCAGTTCCTTCTCGAACTCCTTCACATCCGGTCCGTTGATGAAGGCGGCGTTGTCGATCACCCGCTGGATCGCGGCATCGACCTCGGTCTTGATGCGCTGGTACTGGCCGACGAGGTCGACCATCTGAATGGGTTTCATCGGCTGATCGCGTAGCAGGGAGATGTGGGGGCCGGAGCGGGCGCGAAGATAACGGCTGACACACGCGCGACATGGGGAACAAGACCCAATGCGGAGGGGGGCCGCTACTTTTGCCCGACATGCGCTTCCTCCTCTTTGCGATCTGGCTGCTCGGCGCCGCACACGTTTCGAGTGGGCAGGCCATCCGCGACACCTCCCTGGCCTTGGTGGCGGTGCAGGCCAGCTATGCCCAGCAGTTCCCCGGGGGCGACCTGAGTGAGCGTTTCGGCAGCAACAGCAATGTGGGGCTTGCGGCCTGGCGAAAGCTGCGGAACAACATCACCCTCGGGGCGGAGGGCTCCTTCATCTTCGGGAACCGGGTACGCGAACCGGGCATCCTGCGCAACGTGCTGAACAGTGCGGGCCAGGTGATGGATGTGGACGGGGCGATGGCCGACGTATTCCTGTACCAGCGAGGCTGGTCGGCCTTTGCGACGGTGGGCCGCATCCTCCCCCTGTTCGGTCCCAACCCGAACTCGGGCCTGCATCTGAAGTTGGGCGGAGGCTACCTGCGCCACAAGGTGCGGATACAGACCCAGGAGAACGTGGTGCCGCAACTCGAGGATGCGTACCTCGAAGGCTATGACCGCCTTTGCGCTGGACCGGCCGGCCTGATCTACCTCGGCTACCAGCATTTCGGGAACAAGGGCCGTGTGAACTTCCACATCGGCCTGGAACTGATCGCCGGGGCCACGCAGGCGTTGCGCACCTTCAACTTCGACACGGAGCAGTCCAACAAAGCGCAACGCATGGACCTCCTGAGCGGATTGCGCCTGGGCTGGACCTTACCGATCTACAAGAAGAAGGACACGGGATTCCATTTCTACTGATGGCACTGCTCCTGCGGCTGGGGACCGCTCTCTACCATGTGGGCATCGGACTGGCCGCCCCCTTCGTCCCCAAGGCCAAGGCCTGGGTGGAAGGCCGCCGCGGGCTTTGGGCACGCATGGAAGCTCGTGCAGATGCCCTACAGGGATGCCTGTGGATGCACTGTGCCAGCGTAGGGGAGTTCGAGCAGGGCCGACCGGTGCTCGAAGCCCTCAAGCATGAACGACCGGACCTACCGGTGCTCCTCACTTTCTTCAGTCCGAGCGGCTTTGAGGCACGGAAGGCCTTTCCCCTGGCCACCCATGTGGACTACCTGCCAGCGGATTCGGCCAGGAACGCCGGGCGGTTGCTGGCGTTGATCCGCCCCCGCATGGCGATCTTCGTCAAGTACGAGTTCTGGCCCCAGCACCTCCATGCCTTGAGGCGGACCCGTGTGCCCACCTATCTGGTCAGCGCGATATTCCGGCCCTCGCAACCCTTCTTTAAGTGGTACGGCGGGGGTCACCGTGCCATGCTGGCCTGTTTCGACCACCTCTTCGTACAGAACGAGACCTCCCGTATCCTGCTCGAAAGCATTGGCAGCACCCATGTAACGGTAAGCGGCGATACTCGTTTCGACCGGGTGAGCGCCATCACCATGGAGCCGGTCCTGATCCCCTTCGCGGAACACTTCATCCGGGGTCGGAAGCGGCCTGTGCTCGTGGCGGGCAGTACCTGGCCAGCGGACGAGGCACTGCTGGCGGAACAGGACAGCGGAATACCCCTG
>JADLAI010000042.1 GCA_020848295.1 Flavobacteriales bacterium | reverse complement strand
TCGACCCCGACCTGCCCCGCTACCGGCACATGCTTACCATGATGGGTGATCACGGTACGCCGAACATGGTAAAAGCCCAGGCACTGAAGGATGCCACCATGGCGCACAGCATCGCGGAGCACTTCCGTCCGGGCAGTCGCTTCATCCACTTCAATGGCAGCTTCCATAGCGACTATTTCGAGGGGATCAATTGGTACTTGCAACGGTCGCGTTCGGAGCTGAAGCGGATCACCATCGCCACGGTGAAGCAGGCGGAGGTGAAGCGGGTGGACGCCGAGCATCTTGGCCGCGCCGACATCATCATCGTGGTGGACGAGGACGTGCCGGGGACGTATTGAAAGGGCTTGCGACCGGACCGCTTATCCTGGCCATACCCCGTCCATCACACAGGAAACAAATAGTGGGTCAAAATGTTTCCGACTGACGAATGTCAGCTATTTTTGCGCCCCCGATGAGCGCCGTTCAACCGCAGCAGGATCATGCTCAACCCCTTTCTCCGCTCGACGAACGGGGTTTCCGCCTGGTGGAGGAGGCTGGTCGGATCTTTTGGGAGAAGGGCATCCGCAGCGTGACGATGGACGATATCTCACGTGAACTCGGGATCAGCAAGAAGACGCTTTATCTGCATGTGAAGGATAAGAACGACCTGGTGACCAAGGTGCTCTCGTTCACGAGTTGTCGTTTCCACCAGCACATCGCGGCGATCGTGGCCCAGGGTCACAACGCCATCGACGAGATGTATGCCATCGCGCAGTACATCGCAATGGAATCGGCGCGATTCCATCCCAGCCTCTACTTCGATCTGGCCAAGTATCACCCCGAGGCTTGTCGCATCATGGAGAAGGGCAAGCAGGTGGAAGTGGTGGATATGGTGGCGGCGAACATGAAAAAGGGCATTCGCGAAGGGTTGTACCGAGAAGGGATCAATGTACCGCTGATCGCCAAGCTGTATGTGGTCCGTTTCGACCAGGCCATGAGCATGGAAGTGGGCCGCCTCACCGATAAATGGAGTCTGGCCGACCTCAATTGGGAGCTTTTCCGCTACCACATCCGAGGGATCGCGAGCAAGAAAGGACTGGATCACCTGGAGAAGAAAGTGACGAAAGCGTAGAACACATGAGAAAGATCACCATTACGCTCATCCTGTTCTCCGGCATGCTCCTGCACGCCCAGGGGCCGGTGAGCCTGAGCCTACAGCAAGCGCTGGACATGGCGGCCCGGCAGAGCTACGCTGTGCAGGCCAGCGAGTTGGAGGCCGAGAAGGCGCGCCGCAAGGTGAAGGAGATCACGGCCATCGGCCTGCCGCAGATCAGCGGAGAGGCGCAGATGCAGAATTTCATCGATGTGCCCACGCAGTTGATCCCGAATTTCTTCTCGCCACCCGGAAGTGGTGGTCCGGAGTTCCTTGCGGCACAATTCGGCCTTCCGTGGAACGCCAGCGCAGGCATCACCCTGAGCCAGCTTCTCTTCGATGGCAGCTACCTGGTCGGCCTGAAGGCCACCAGAGCCTTGGCCGAACAGAGTCAACAAGAACTGGAGAAGGCCGCCGCCGACGCACGGAACCAAGCGGCCAAGGCCTATTTCGGGGTGCTGGCCGCAGAGGAGGGGCAACGCCTGGCAGGAGAGGGGATCCCCTTGTTGGAGAAGAGCCTTGGAGAGGTAACGGCCATGAAGGATGCGGGTTTCATGGAGACCACGGATGTGGATCGCTTGACCATCCAGTTGGAACAAGCGAGGACGCAACAGCGCAGTTTCAAGCAGCAAGCCGATGTGGCCCGGATGCTCCTGGCCCTGGCCCTGGGCTTGCCCCAAGGCACCCCCTTGACCCTGACGGACGACCTCGACAGGATCCTGAACGACCCGAACGAGACCGCCTTGAGCGAGCAGCCCCTGGATCCGGCGGGCCACATCGAGCAGCGCAGTGCGGAGACCCTTGTACGACTTTCCGACTTGCAGCGCAAGAATGAACGGAGCAAGGCGATGCCCTCGCTCGGCGGCTTTCTCAACCACCAGCAGGTGTGGAACGGTCCGGACTTCGACCCAGGTGGCAAGTACCCGTTCTATCCCACCACCTTGTGGGGCCTGAAGCTCACGGTGCCCCTGTTCAGCAGCGGTGGTCGTTACCACAAAGTGAAGCAGGCCGAACTCGCACTGAAACAGACCGAGGTGAACCGGACCGCCACCGAGCAACGCCTGAAGGCCTTCGCTGAACAGAGCCGTACCCAGGCGCGCACCGCGTATGACAACTACAAGACCGAGGAGCGCAGCCTGGCCTTGTCCAGGAACATCCTCGACCGCACCAGCATCAAGTTCACCAACGGCGCAGCGGCCAGCTTCGAGCTGACCCAGGAGCAGGGTAACCATCTCCTCGCGCAGCAGGCGTACATCCAGCGCGTGGTGGAATTGTTGATGGCCCGCGCCGACCTCCGCAAAGCACTCGACCTCTATTGAACCACTCGTAGCTCACGATCGTGATGAAGCACCTGATCCCAATCGCCACTGCCGCCCTGCTCTCCGCATGTGGCGCATCGGTCCCCAACGGGGATGTGGCCACGAAACGCGCGGCCCTGGACCGTTTGAAGGAGCGGTACAAGGCCACTGCCGATAGCATCAAGACCATTGAGGAATGGCTGGTGGAGCACGACAGCACCATGCGCCGCAACCTGCCCGTGGTCACGGCCGATACGGTGGTGGCGGGTGTGTTCACCCATTACGTGGATGTGCATGGCAACGTGCGTGCGGACAAGGCTGCCGCGCTCTACAGCAACGGCGGGCGTGTGCGCCGGATCCTGGTACAGCCGGGTGATCGGGTCCGGGCTGGTCAGTTGATCATCAGCATCGACAACGACCTGGCCGCCGAACAGATCCAACAGGCCGAAGCCGCCTTCGAACTGGCGAGGACCGCCTTCGAGAAACAGGAGCGCCTGTGGAAACAGCAGATAGGCAGCGAGATGCAATACCTCCAGGCCAAAAGCCAGAAAGAGCAGGCCGAAGCGGGCCTCGCCACGCTGCGCGAACAGCAGCGCCTCACCAACATCACCGCCCCTTTCGATGGTACCGTGGACGACATCATGGTGCGCGTGGGCGACATGACAACGCCGATGCAACCCGCTGCCCGCGTGGTGGACCTGAGCGGTGTGCAGCTGGAGGCCGATGTGCCCGAGAGCTACCTCGCCACCATCAAGAGCGGTGCTCCCGTGAAGGTGAGTTTCCCGAGCCTCGGTGAGCAGTTCGACGCCACCCTGGCGCACGTGGGCAAGTTCATCGATCCCTCGAACCGGACGTTCAAGGTCACGGTACGCGTACCGCCGGGCGAGCAGAGCATGCGCCCCAACCTGCTCAGCGACATCAGCATCCAGGACCACCACAGCGACAGTGCCCTGGTGGTGCCCGGCCGGGCCGTGTTGCAGGACGTGAATGGTAACAATTACATCTTCATCCTGGAACCGACCCGTCCCAACGAGGCCGTGTGCCGCAAGGTGATGGTGGATCGCGTGAGTGAATACAAGGGCCGCATCAACATCGCCCCGGTCACCGCGGGATCGCTGAAAGGCGGCGAGCGCATCGTGGACGAAGGCGCCAAGAATGTCACCGATGGCCTGACCGTGCGCGTGGCCAACTGAACAGCATGATGGAGCGGTACGAGAGCGAGAGAGTGCGAGGGCGCAAGAGCCTCCCGACCACACACCATTGCATCCTTTCGCTCTTGCACCCTCGCGCCCTCGCACTATAGCACCCTCGCACCGCATTTCAGCATTCCAGCATGAGCTCACACGACATCGAGAAAGATCTCCACGGCCCCGAGCGTCAGTTCGCGATCACGACCTGGGCGGTGAAGAACCGCACCACCGTGATCGTGCTCACCATCCTCATCTGCCTCATGGGCATACGGGCCTATTTCGTGATGCCCAAGGTGAGCTTCCCCGAAGTGGTGACCCCGGAGGTGTTCATCGCCACGCCGTACAACAGCAGCTCGGTGGTGGACATCGAAAAGCTGATCACCAAACCGATCGAGAAGGAGCTGAACACCATCACCGGGGTGGACGAGATCAAGAGCACCAGCGTGCCCAACTTCAGTTCGATCCACATCAAGTTCGATTACAGCGTTACGCCCACCGAGGCCCTGCGCAAGGTGAAGGATGCCGTGGACAAGGCGCGGGGTGATGCCGACTTCCCCACCGACCTGCCCAGCGAACCGAACATCTTCGAGCTGAACTTCTCGGAGCTGATGCCGGTGATGAACATCAACCTCAGCGGCGACTACCCGATGGAGCAGCTCCACGAGTACGCCAAGCACCTGGAGGACCGCATCGAGGACCTCAACGAGATCAACAAGGTGGAGATCCGTGGCGTGCCCGAGCGTGAGGTGAAGGTGAGCGTGGACCTTGCGCAGATCGAGGCGCTCCAGTTGAACTTCGACGACATCGCCAATGCGCTGCGCAGTGAGAACCTCACCATGAGCGGTGGTGACCTCCTCACCAAGGACCAGCGCCGCAGCGTGCGCGTGATCGGGGAGTTCACCGGCATGGAGCAGATCCGCAACATCGTGGTGAAGAACGAGGGCCAGCGCGAAGTGCGCCTGCGCGACGTGGCCGATGTGAGCTTCGACTTCAAGGAGCCGGAAAGCTTTGCCCGCGAGTTCGGTAAGAGCGTGGTGATGCTCGACGTGATCAAACGCGCTGGCGAGAACCTGCTCGATGCGAGCGACAAGATCAACGCCATCATCAAAGAGGATCATGGCACTGTGCTGCCCAAGGACCTGTTGATCACCATCACCGGCGACCAGAGCGATCAGACGCGCGTGAGCGTGGACGAACTGATGAACCACATCGTGCTCGGGGTGATCCTGGTGGTGGGTGTGCTCATGCTCTTCCTCGGTTTGCGCAACGCGGTCTTTGTGGGGCTTGCGATCCCCATGAGCATGTTCATCTCATTCACCTTATTGAACGCGTTCGGGGTGACCCTGAACATGATGGTGCTCTTCGCGCTGATCCTCGCGCTGGGCCGACTGGTCGACGATGGCATCGTGATCGTGGAGAACATCCACCGCCACATGAGCAACGGCGAGCCCGCGCTCAAGGCCACCCGCCTCGCCGTGGGCGAAGTGACCATGCCGATCATCGCCGCCACCACGGCCACGGTGATGGTCTTCGTGCCGTTGCTCTTCTGGCCCGGCATGATGGGTGAGTTCATGAAGTACCTGCCCATCACCTTCATGATCGCGCTGGCCAGCTCGCTCTTCGTGGCGCTGGTGGTGAACCCCGCACTGGCCTCCAAGTTCATGAAGGTGGAGGAGGACCGTATGCCCACGAGGAAGATGTGGCGCTTGGCGATCATCCTGGCCGTGGTGGGCGCGGTGGTCGGTGCGCTCGGTGCCTCGATGAAGAGCAATGGCATCTTCGGTATCGGCATGCTCACCATCTTCTTCGGGCTGATGGGCATCGCCAACGAGAAGCTGTTCGTACCGATGGCGCACTGGTTCCAGTACCAATGGCTGCCGCGTCTGGAGGAGCGCTACGAGAAGTTCCTGCGCTACGCGCTGATGAAGCACCATCCGCGCACCTTCCTCTTCGGTACGGTGGGCCTGCTGGTGCTGGCCTTCCTCCTGCTGGGCATCTTCCCGCCGAAAACGCTCTTCTTCCCCACCAACCAGCCCATGTTCATCAATGTCTTCATCGAGGCGCCCATCGGCACGGACATCCTGAAGACCGACAGCATCACGCGGTTGGTGGAGAAGCAGGTGATGAAGGTGATCGACGTACCGGAATACAAGGAAGTGCGCGAGCTGACCAACGACAAGGGTGACGTGGTCGGCACCGATACGCTGAACTTCCTGGTGAATTCGGTGATCGCGCAGGTGGGTGAGGGCACCAGCGATCCCGGCACGGGCGAGGTGGAACTGAGCGCCACGCCGCACAAGGCACGCATCCAGATCACCTTCGTGAAGTTCGCCGACCGCAAAGGGATCAACACCAACGATGTGCTCGAACGCCTCCAGGCCGGCGTTTCCGGTTACCCCGGCGTGGTGACCACCGTGGTGAAGAACGCCGATGGCCCGCCGGTGGGCAAGCCCATCAACATCGAGATCCGCGGCAAGGAGATCGAAGGCCTGCTGGATGAAGCGGAGAAGGTGAAGGCCTTCATCGAGGACAAGAACGTGCCCGGCGTGGAAGCCCTGCGCATCGACATCGACCGCGCGAAACCCGAGATGCCCATTGTGATCGACCGCGAAAAAGCACGCCGTTTCAACGTGAGCACCTACCAGGTGGCCGATGCCATCCGCACCGCGCTCTTCGGCAAGGAGGTGAGCACCTTCCGGGTGGAAGGCGATGATGATGATTATGAGATCAACGTGCGCCTGAAGGACCAATACCGCTACGATACGCAGCAGCTCATGGACATGCGCATCACCTTCCGCGATATGCTTACCGGCCAGATCCGCCAAGTGCCCATCAGTGCCGTGGCCAAGGAGGAGTACAAGACCACCTTCAGCGCGATCAAACGCAAGGACCTGGACCGCGTGGTGACCGTGAGCAGCAACGTGATCGGGGGCTACAACAACAACGAGGTGGTGCAACAGATCAAGGACGAAATGGCCAGCGGCTACACCGTGGACGACCGTTTCAACCTACGCTTCACCGGGGAGCAAGAGGACCAGGCGAAGGACATGAACTTCCTGGGCCTCGCTTTCCTGGTGGCCATCTTCGTGGTGTTCCTGATCATCGTGGCCCAGTTCAACAGCATCAGCTACCCGTTGATCGTGATGAGCACCGTGGTGTTCAGCACCATCGGGGTCTTCCTCGGCCTGATCGTGTTCCGCATGGATTTCATCATCCTGATGACCATGCTCGGCATCATCTCGCTGATCGGCGTGGTGGTGAACAACGCGATCGTGCTCATGGACTTCGCACGGTTGCTCTTCCAACGCGAACAGCGGAAACTTGGGTTGGACGAGGGGGCCATCATCCCGAATGATGCAAGTCGCGAAGCCTTGGTGATCGCCGGCCGCACGCGCCTGCGTCCGGTGCTGCTCACGGCGGTCACCGCCATCCTGGGTCTGCTGCCGCTGG
>JADLAI010000041.1 GCA_020848295.1 Flavobacteriales bacterium | reverse complement strand
CTGGAGGACTGCCACTACAAGGGTGGCAAGGACCTGCTGGCCTTTCACTACCAGCAGTTCCCGGAGAGCAAGCTGTACCAGGGGATGAGCCTGGTGGTGGGCGGCAGCAGCACCTTGGAGCAGTTCCGGGCCGATGCGTACAGCGGCGACCTCAGTGCGATCATCATCCGCAACCTGCCCATGTGGGTGGAGGTGCGCCGCACCCCGGTGATCGAAACGGCATTGATGGAGAACTGGGAGGAGAAGATCGAACGCATGGCGCGGGAGACCATGCGCGAGGACGTGCGCTGTATCGCCGGTGTGCCGTCATGGACCTTGATCCTGCTGCACCGTATCCTGGCCCTCACCGCCAAGAAGCACGTCCTGGAGGTGTGGCCCAACCTGGAGCTGTTCATGCATGGCGGAGTGAGCTTCAGGCCCTACCGGGCGCAATTCGAGTCGCTCATCCCCTCGCCCACCATGAATTACCTGGAGAGCTACAACGCCTCCGAAGGTTCGTTCGCCATCCAGGACCGGCGCGGTGCGGACGATATGCTGCTGATGCTGGACTATGGCATCTTCTACGAATTCATGCCCCTTGATGAACTCGGCAAGGAAGCACCGCGCACCCTGCTGGTCCATGAGGTGGAACAGGATGTACCCTATGCACTGGTGATCAGTACGAACGGTGGCCTGTGGCGTTACATGCCCGGCGATACCGTGCGTTTCACAAGCCTGCGGCCCTACCGGGTGCAGGTGAGCGGCCGGGTGAAGAGCTTCATCAATACCTTCGGGGAGGAACTGGTGGTGGAGAATGCGGACATGGGGATCCAGACCGCATGCGAAGCCACCGGCGCTGTGGTGAACGAATACACCGCCGGCCCGATCTACATGGATACGGATGTGCGCGGTGGGCATGAGTGGATCATCGAATTCAGCACGCCACCACAGGACATGGACACGTTCGTGGCGGTGATGGACCGGAAGATGCGCGAGGTGAACTCGGATTACGACGCCAAGCGGAATGGCGACATGGCCCTGCGGCCACCGCTGGTGCATGTGGTACCCGCTGGCACGTTCCATGCCTGGATGAAACAACGCGGCAAGCTCGGTGGGCAGCACAAGGTACCCCGCCTATGCAACGACCGTCTGCTGCTCGAAAGCCTCCTTCCGACCGTTGTCGCATGAACCCGCTCCGCCACATCCTGGTCCTCTGCGGCATGCTCACGAGCATCGGCACCTTCGCTCAAACGAAGCTGGTGGTAGCCGGACCGGTGGATGCCTTCACCACGGACGATGTGGGGAACCTGTACGTGCTGCGCGGCGATGAACTGGAGCTGTACAACGCGGCGGGTGGTTCCTGGTTGCGCAACAGCCTGAAGACCTTCGGCCGCATCAGCCAGATCGATGCCTTCTATTCCCTGAAACCCTTGATCTTCTCCAAGGAACAAGGGCAGCTTGCCATGCTGGACAATACGCTGGCGGTACAAGGCAGTGTGCTCAACCTGCCACGCAACGGCTTCCCGCAAGTGGTGCTCGCCTGTGCCAGCGTACAGAACGGGTTCTGGTTCTTCGACCAGCAGGAACTCGGAGTGTACCGCGTGGATGCCCAATTGCGCAAGCTGGCCGATACCGGGCGGCTGGACCAGTTGCTGGGGATCACACCCGCACCCACCGGCATGCAGGAGTTCGACAGTCGCCTGTACCTGAACGACCCTGCCACCGGGATCCTCGTGTTCGACCTGTTCGGCACCTACATGCGCACGATACCGATCAAGGCGGTGGACCATTTCGAGGTGCGTGCGGGAGTGATCCACTACGTTCAGGACGGGGCCGCATGGATGTACGACATGCGTTCGTTCGCCATTGACCCGATCCCCTTGCCCGGACCACTACGGGCCCAACTGCTCGACCTGCGCATGGAGCGTGGCCGCGCGTACGTGCTCACGCCCGACGGGATCGTGATCCACGATGTTGCGGGCCGCCCCTGAGGATCACACGACTTATCCACATTGCCCACCCGGTACCCAAGGCCGGGTATCTTCGCCATTCTTTCACGCCCTTCCCATGCACATCGCGATCGCAGGTAACATCGGTTCCGGAAAAACCACGCTCACCCAGTTGCTGGCCAAACACTACAAGTGGGACCAGTTGCAGGAGGCGGTGGACAACAACCCTTATCTGTTCGACTTCTACAAGGACATGCAGCGGTGGAGCTTCAACCTGCAGATCTTCTTCCTCAACTCCCGGTTCGAGCAGTTGTTGGAGATCCGTAAGAGCGGGCGCAACGTGATCCAGGACCGCACGATCTACGAGGACGCCTTCATCTTCGCGCCCAACCTGCATGCGATGGGGCTGATGACCACGCGTGATTTCGAGAACTACTTCCGGCTGTTCCAGAACATGGACCACAGCATCACGCCACCGGACCTGATGATCTATCTGCAAGCACCGGTGGACAAGCTGGTGAAGCAGATCAGCGAGCGCGGACGTGAGTACGAGAACTCCATCAGCATCGACTACCTGAAACGGCTGAACGAACGTTACGAGGCCTGGATCCAGACCTACGACAAGGGCAAGCTCTTGATCATCGATGTAGAGGACAACAGTTTCCACAACGACCCGGAGGACCTGGGCAAGATCATCAGCCGCATCGATGCGGAGATCCATGGCCTGTTCCCGATGGAAGCCCCGGTGAAAGCGGCCGACAAGGGTGCGGCAAAAGCTCCCCCTGCACCGAAAGCAGCAGCCAAGGTGAGCAAGACGCTTGCTCCCAGCAAGAATGGCAAGGGAGCGACAAAGGGAGTGGCGAAAGCCGCGGCGAAGAAGGTGGTGGCGAAGAAGCGATAAGGGGATGCGAATACCCGCATGAGTGAACCCCGCCCGATCGGCGGGGTTTACTCATCATTACTGAGACGGCGACAAAGATCCGGTCGGTGCATTGGTTGGAGAGTGAAAGGGTGCACGGGTAAAAACCGCGTCCATCGCACTCTTTCACCCTTCAACACATGAACCACTTCTGCACCACTTCTTCATCACCGTCAGAGTAAACCTCAACAGGCTCTCCACTTTCCACACCTTCGCAGGGCCTCCGCCCTCGGCGACCAT
>JADLAI010000040.1 GCA_020848295.1 Flavobacteriales bacterium | reverse complement strand
TGCGCATCGACGCGCTCTCGCTCACGATGATGTTGATCGTAACGGGGATCGGCGCGTTGATCCATCTCTACTCCATCGGCTACATGCACGAGGACGAGCGCGCACCGACCTTCTTCGCGCAGCTCAACCTGTTCAGCTTCGCCATGTTGATGCTCGTGATGGGCAGCAACTTCCTGATCACCTTCATCGGGTGGGAGGGCGTGGGCCTGTGCAGTTACCTGCTGATCGGCTTCTGGTACAGGACGCCAGAGTACAACTACGCGGCGCGCAAGGCCTTCGTGATGAACCGCATTGGTGATGTGGCGATGGTGCTGGCCATGGCGCTGCTCTTTCATCGCTTCGGCACACTGGAATATGCGACGATCATGGATGGTGCCCATGGGGTGAACGACCCGCTGATGATCGCGGCCACGCTCCTGCTCTTCTTCGGGGCCACCGGGAAGAGCGCACAATTGCCCTTGTTCACCTGGCTGCCCGATGCCATGGCGGGCCCCACACCCGTGAGCGCGCTGATCCATGCCGCCACGATGGTGACCGCGGGCATCTTCCTCATCGTCCGCAGCAGTGTGCTCTTCGAACTCGCACCCTTCACGCAGGATATCATCCTGTGGGTAGGCACGGCGACCGCACTGATCGCAGCGAGCATCGGCCTGTTCCAGAACGACATCAAGAAGGTGCTCGCCTACTCCACCGTGAGCCAGCTCGGCTACATGTTCGTGGCACTGGGCCTCGGCTCGTACAGCGCGGCCATGTTCCATGTCACCACCCACGCCTTCTTCAAAGCCCTGCTCTTCCTGGGTGCGGGCAGCGTGATCCACGCGTTGGGTGGCGAGCAGGATATCCGCAAGATGGGCGGCTTGAAGGGCCACATCGGGATCACCTTCTTCACCTTCCTCATCGGCACCATCGCCATCGCGGGTCTGCCATTGATGAGCGGCTTCTTCAGCAAGGACCTGATCATGGCCTTCGCGTTCCAGCGTTCGCCGGTGCTCTTCGCGCTGTTGCTTTTCGGCGCGTTGATGACCACCTTCTATATGTTCCGCCTGCTCTTCCTGGTCTTCTTCGGGAAGTACCGCGGCCATGCACATCCGCACGAAAGCCCGCTGACGATGACCATCCCCTTGATGGTGCTCGCGGTGCTGAGCGTGGTGGGTGGTCTGCTGAACCTGCCGCACCTGTTCGGTGGGCACGAGGCGATGAAGCACTTCTTGGAAACAGCGGCCGCGGGCATCGGTTCCGAAAGCCTGGAGTTGAGCGCGATGACCGAGATCGTGCTCATGACGATCACCACGGTGCTCGTTGGTGTGATGATCTACATCGCCTACGGCCGGTTCGCACAGCGGGTGACGCTCGAAGGCAAGGAGATGGACATGCCGTTCTTCAAGCGCCTGATCGCCCAGCGCTGGCGTTTCGATGAGCTGTACCACGCCTTGTTCGAGAGACCTTACGCCTGGTTGAGCGTGAACCTCTTCAGCATCGCCGAGCAGAAGGTGATGGTGCCGATCATGAATGGCGTGGGCGACGCTGCGAACGCGGTGGGCAGCGTGGTGCGCCGTATACAGACCGGTAACGCCAGTTTCCACCTCCTGGCCATGCTCGGCGGTCTGGTCCTCTTCCTTCTCATCACCCTCATGAGCAACTGAGATGATCGCAGCCCTCCTCTTGCTCATCCCCTTCCTCACCGCCCTGGTGCTGGTTGCCGCTCGCCCTGCGCAGGCCCGTCCGATCGCACTGGTGTCCTCGCTGGCTTCGCTGGCCGTGGTGCTTTACGCATGGATCGGTTACAGCGGCGGCATGGTGATCCATTATGACCTGGACTGGGTCAATGCCTGGGGCCTCCGTTTCGTAGTGGGCTACGACGGCATCGGCCTGCTGATGGTGATCCTCACCGGTGTGGTCTTCCCCTTCATCATCGGTGCGGGCTACGGTCAGGCCGTGGATCGTCCGGCACAGTTCAACGCCCTACTGCTCTTCACGCAAGCCTTCCTCTTCCTGGTCTTCCAGGCACAGAACGCGTTGCTCTTCTACATCGGTTACGAACTCACGCTGATCCCCATGTTCTTCCTGCTGCTCCTTTGGGGCGGGGAGGGGCGGCGGGCGATCACCATGCGCTTCTTCATCTACACGCTGTTCGGTGGTCTTGCGCTCCTATTCGGGATCGTGTACCTGCTGACCCAGGGCAACGGCAATGGTGACTTCACCGCACTGGCGCAACTGAGCCTACCAGCCAACACCCAGGTGTGGCTGTTCTGGGCGCTCTTCCTGGCATTCGCCATCAAGTTACCCATCTTCCCCTTCCACAGCTGGCAGCCCGGTACCTACTACATGGCCCCACTGCAAGGCACGATGGTGCTTGGTGCCGTGTTGTTGAAGATGGGCCTGTACGGGGTGTATAAACTCGTTTTCCCGATCGTGCCGGCCGGTGTGGAGCACTGGCGGACGACCGTGATCGTATTGGCGCTGATCGGCGCGGTGTACGGGGGCATCATCGCCTTCCGCCAAAACGACTTCAAGCGCTTGGTCGCCTTCTCCTCCTTGAGCCATGTGGGGGTGATGTGCGCCGGCCTCTTCGCTTGGAACGCTTATGGGATCAGCGGGTCCTTCTACCAGGCCTTCGCACACGCCATTCTGGTGGTAAGCATGTTCTACATCGTCGGGGCGGTGCAGGAGCGCATGGGTACCACGGACCTTGGAGCGATGGGTGGTCTGAAGGGGCCTGCTCCCCGTCTGGCCGCCTTGTTCCTGCTGGTGGTCGTGAACGCCATCGCCCTTCCGTTCACGCAGAGCTTCGTGGGTGAATGGCTCATGTTCGCCGGGTTGTGGCAGGTGGATGGCTGGCTATCGTTCTTCGCGCTCACGACCATCGTGCTGGGTGCCATCTACGTGTTGTACACTTACCAGCGCGTGATGCTGGGTCCCGACCATGCGAACGCGGCCCTGAAGGACGCGGGTACCCGCGATCATCTGTACCTGGTTCCCTTGATCGCGACCACCCTGATCCTCGGTGTATACCCCGGCCCGATCCTCGATCTGCTGGATGCACCCGTGCAACAACTTCTATCAAGCCTATCGGTACACTGAGATGAGCATCCTCGTCCTCCTTTCCGTACTTGGCGTGGTGCTGCTCTACCTGGGGCTGTTCAATAACCGCGGCGCCATCGCTGGGGTGAGCATCGCCGGCCTGCTCGCGGCCTTTGTGCTTATCGCCGCCAATTGGCACTTGGAGAGTCCGCTTTTCAACGGCATCATCCTATTCGACACCTACGCCCGGTCCTATTCGCTGGTGATGATCGTGGTGACCGTGTTGCTCTTCCTGTTCGGCATCGACTACTACGCCCGAGTGAAGGAGAACGTGGCCGAACACTATGCGCTGATGGTCTTCTCCTTGATCGGTGGTCTGCTGATCAGCAGTTACAACAACCTGGTGGTGCTCTTCCTGGGTATCGAGATCCTGAGCATTCCCCTGTACGTGCTGGCCGGTGGTAAGCGCGACAGCTTCCGGAGTGGCGAGGCGGCCTTCAAATACTTCCTGCAGGGCTCGTATGCCTCGGCATTCCTCTTGATGGGGCTGGCGCTGATCTATGGGGCCACCGCCTCCTTCGACCTGGCGACCATCGAGGCCTTCTCGACCGCGAACGCGGGTGGGCAGCACCTGATCTTCCTGCTGGGCCTCTTCCTCACCTTGGCCGGTCTGGCGTTCAAGGTGGCGGCGGTACCCTTCCACTTCTGGAGTCCGGACGTGTATGAAGGAGCGCCCACGTTGATCACCGCCTTCATGAGCACGGTGGTGAAGACCGCGGCCTTCGCGGCGTTCTACCGACTGATCGCGGACCTGCAACTGCCCAGTGCCGTGGAGACCATGCTTGTGGCACTCACCATCTGCACCCTCTTCCTGGGCAACATCGTGGCCTTGCGGCAGACGCAGTTCAAGCGACTGATGGCCTATTCCAGCATCGCGCACACCGGCTTCCTCTTGCTCGCCTTCCTCGGCACCGATGCCCGCACACCCGATGTGTTGTTCTACTACCTCGGTACATACTCGGTGGCCACGGTGGGCCTCTTCATCGTGCTCACCCTCGCGAAACGGGCGGCATTGGGCGACGAGCACATCCGCATCTTCCGTGGGCTCTTCCGCAGCAACCCGTGGATCGCTGTCGCGGCGTTGTTGATGCTGCTGTCGCTGGCCGGCTTCCCACTGACCGCTGGGTTCGTGGCGAAATACCGCGTGTTCATGCTCAGCCTGGCCAACGGATACCTGTGGACCACGGTGTTCGCCGTGGTGATGGCCGTGGTGGGCGTATTCTACTATTTCCTTGTGGTCCGGGAGGCTTTCACCCCTTCGGAGCAGGAAACACGCGCCATTCCGGTGGCCCCGCTCAACTGGCTGGTGATCACGATCTGTGGCGTGGCCGTGGTGGTGCTGGGCGTGATGCCCGGGTTGTTGCGGATGTGAGTTCGATCACGGACCAAGAGGTTCCATCAAGTGACGCCTCCAGATCGATCGGAGTGGCGTAGGCGCGTACCATTGACTACTTTTGATCGGCATGAATTGGCGCTCGTACATCGTTTCCGACAAAGAGATCCTGCGGGGTAAGCCGGTCATCAAGGGTACACGGATCTCTGTAGAGCTGGTTCTCGAACTGCTTGCCGACGGTTGGACCGAGGCACAGCTCCTGCAGAGCTATCCGAACATCACAGCCGAGGACTTGAAGGCCGTATTCGCCTACCTGCGTGACGGCATGCACCAGTCCATGTACCTGCCACTGCGCAGGACCGCGTGATGCGTTTCCTTGCCAACGAGAATTTCCCCGACCCGAGCATCACCATACTGCGTGGCGAAGGTCATGTGGTGACGAGCGTTCGCACCGATGCTCCCGGCATATCGGACCCCCTGGTCATTGCGAAAGCTCAGGCTCGAGACCTCATCATACTCACTTTCGACAAGGACTACGGAGAGTTGATATTCAAGGAAGGCGTAACGGACCCTCCCGCTGTAGTCTTCTTCCGCTACCGAGGAGTAGACCCGCAAGCTGCTGCAAAGCTTCTTCTGGATGCGATCGCTCAGAACACCGCATTGACAAATCGATTCACGGTGATCGAAGAGGACGGCATCCGACAGCGGCTCTACGGGTGATACGAGTGTCGTGCCCATGGCAACCGGAACACACGCGCGCTGCACGGGGTGGGTCCAAGAGCTACTTCCCCAGATCCCCCTCCCACTTGCTCACCACGCTCGTAGCGATGGCATTGCCCACCACGTTCGTGGCACTGCGGCCCATATCGCAGAAGTGATCGATGGGGAGGATCAGCGCGATGCCTTCGACGGGCACGCCGAACATGCCCAGCGTAGCGGCCACAACGACCAGCGATGCCCGTGGAACCCCGGCGATGCCCTTGCTGGTCAACATGAGCGTGAGGAGCATGGTCATCTGCGTACCAAAGTCCATGTGGATCCCGTAGACCTGGGCGATGAACAAGCTCGCGAAGGTCATATACATCATACTGCCATCGAGGTTGAAACTGTAGCCGAGCGGTAGCACGAAGCTCACCACCCGGTCCTTGCAGCCGAAGCGCTCCAATTCCTCCATGAGTTTGGGCATCACGGCCTCGCTACTGGTGGTGCTGAAGGCGATGGTGATCGGCTGGAAGATGCGGCGCATGAGCTCCTTCATCCGCTGGCCCAGGAAGAGGAAACCCGCACCGAGCAGGATGAGCCAAAGGATGGCCAGGCCGAGATAGAACTGGCCGATGTAGACGGCGTAAGTGCTCAGCACACCCAGGCCGTGGATGGCGATCACGGCAGCGATGGCCCCGAAGACACCGAGCGGTGCGAAATTCATGACATAGCCGACCATCTTCAGGATCACGTGGGCGACGCTCTCCAACAGCTTCACCACGGGTTTGGCGTAATCGCCGATGCTGGCACAGGCCACGCCGAAGAAGA
>JADLAI010000039.1 GCA_020848295.1 Flavobacteriales bacterium | reverse complement strand
TCCACGAAGATGCAATGGAGGCGGTCGCCCACGGCACGGTCCAGGAGCAGGGCCGCCACCGAGCTATCCACGCCTCCGCTCAAGGCCAGCACCACCTGATCCTCACCGAGCTGGCGTTGGAGGCTGGCGACGGTGCTTTCCACGAAACCATGCGGGGTCCAATCGCCGATGCAGCCACAGATGCCGATCACGAAATTGTGCAGCAATTGCAGGCCATCGGTGCTATGGTACACCTCCGGGTGGAACTGCACCGCATAGGTCTCACTCCCATGTAGCTTGAATGCCGCCACAGCCACTTCCGGGGTGCTGGCGATCACCTCCATGGCCTCGCTGGGCGCGGTGATGGTGTCGCCATGGCTCATCCACACCTGCGATCCCGCTTCGATGCCATCGAACAGCTCATTCTGGGCGATGGTGCTCAGGTGCGCACGTCCGTATTCCCGCACCTTGCTTCGCTCCACGGGTGCTCCTGTACGCTTGGCCAACAATTGTGCACCATAGCATACCGCAAGGATGGGCAGGCGACCGAGGAAACCGTTGATATCCGTATCGGGCGCATTGGCCTCATGCACACTGCTGGGACTGCCGCTGAGGATGACACCAGCGATGGCCGGGTCCTGGGCGAATTGGGCCGCTTTGGAGAAGGGATGGATCTCGCAATAGACATTGAGTTCACGTACCCGCCTGGCGATAAGCTGGGTGTATTGCGAACCGTGGTCGAGGATGAGGATGGAACGGGGCAACGGGAGGTTCCGGAGCGATGGGGCACCGGGGAGGTCAAAAGTAGCCTTCCCGCTCCACCGGTCGAACGGGGAGCCCTCCTCGTCGAAGTGCGTGCCTATTCTCTGCTCACCAAGCAACGTTCAGGGTATGGGCACGTCCTTGTTGTGGTGGATATACCATCCACGCATTCAATACCAGCCGATCCGCTTGGTCGGCCTTGAATGCGTAAATGGTACTACGAACCGAGGTCGCCATGCGCATCCGAAGGGAGAACGAGGCAAGAAAGCGCGTGATCTCCTCACCTCTTCGCCTCCACGGCCCGAAAGAGGATCACCCGTTCCCTGGTCACCTACCTCGTCTTTTCAGTTGGTGTGCGTTTCAGGTTCAGCTTGATCCTTAGGTGGATACCATCATGGGGAAAAGTGTTGTGGCCGATCGTCGGGCGGATCCCGGATCGTACGATCTTTGTGGAAGGGATCGGTGTGAACGCCGGTGCCTCAGGAAAGTACTGAACACGACCATGGGAACAACGCTACGCGCATTCCTTATCGCCGGTCTGTTCGGGCAGGTCACCCTCTCCCTGCACGCCCAACAGCTACTTGACGACTTCAACCGGCCCGCTAACACGGTAGTGGGCGGGGGCTGGACCGAAGTGGAACCCTCCACCGGCCAAGCCCAGGTGAACGCCTCCGGCCAGCTGGTGATCGGCGCGGGCACTCCCGCCGGCCGCACGTATGTGGTACAGGATATGACCGGGTTCTATGGGACCGTGCTGAACACCAATTCCTGCATGCTCACTTGGGCGTTCAACGTGCGGCAGACCCGGACGGACCCCAGTGGGTTCAATGCTGGAGCTTACGGCGCCGCCTTCGTCCTCGGAGCAACGGGCAGCAACCTGACCACCGGGACCACGGGATATGCGGTCGTTTTCGGTCAATCTGGCACAGCGGATCCGCTACGCTTAGTGCGTTTCAGCAACGGATTGGCCTCGGATGCCGTGCTCAACAACGTGATCACCGCCGGCGCGACCCCCACCCCATTCAACGACCTCAGCACGCACTACCTCGCAGTGCGGGTGACCTATGTGCCCGGCACCGGGACATGGACGATGTACGCGACAAATCTGAGCCTGTCCACGTTCAGCACCTACGATCCGCTCAACGCCACCACACAGGTGGGTACGGCGACGGTGAACAACACGTACACGGGCAACGACCTGCGCTACATCGGATGTGTATGGAACCATAGTACCGGCACCACGGAGAACGCCCTGTTCGAGAACATCAATATCCCGCAGCTCTGCATCCCCACGGTCAACCTCAACACGGCCTCCACGCTGGCCCCGGAGAACATCGGATCGACCATCACGGTGACCATGGGCATCTTCCCCGCCACGTTGACCGGTGGCAACATCGTGGTGACCGTAACGAACGGTGTGGGGGTGGTGTACGGCACCGACTACACCACACTCCCTGCCGTTGCCGGGTCGGACATCACCATCGCGGTACCTCCTGGTGCCACCACCGCCTCGTTCACGATCACGTTGGTCAATGATGCCGTTGATGAGAACAACGAACAGGTCACATTCGACCTGACCAGCACCACCAACGACCTGGTCCTTGGTACGGACCTGACGCACGTGCTCACCGTCATTGATGACGATGGCCCTCCGGAAGTGAATTTCACCACCCTTAGCCACACCGTATTGGAAACAGGAGGTGGCAGTGTGGTATTCAGCCTCAGCATCAATCCACCGGCACCGGCTGCGGGCAACATCACCTTCAGTGTCACACCGGGGGTAGGTGCGGTATGCGGTGTGGGCATGGATTACCAGGTCCAGGGCTTCGCCTGCCCTACCCCCACCTTCACGGTACCTGTCGCCATCGGGGCCACCACGCTGAGTTTCACCGTCAACTACTATGACGATGTGATGAACATGGAACCCACGGAGGATGTCACCTTCACGGTGACGAACACACCGTGGGGAGTAGGCGGTGTGGGGGCGGCCAATGCAGGGGTGCTCTATATAGCCGACAACGATTCCCCGGCCACGGTGCTCGGTCCAGGGGACATCGCCATCGTGGGGGTGAATGCGAATAACGGGGCGTGCCCGGGTGGTTCCACCGGAGACGATTTCGTGAGCTTCTTCTGCTTCAAGCCTATCCAGTACAACACCCGGATCATCATCACGGACAATGGTTATGAGCGTTGCTCACCCGGTCTGTGGGGCAATTCCGAGGGCACGGTGGAGATCCGCCGGACCGGGCCGATGATCCCTGCTGGGCAGGTGATCACGCTGCGATTCACCAATTCGAGCGGTGCGGGCAACGTGCTTGGTGTGGCACCGGACGCGAGTTGGACATGCACCTCTTTGAACGGAGGTACGACCCTGGCGCTGAACGTGGGTGGTGACCAGATGTTCTTCATGCAAGGTGGCACCTGGACCACGAATACGGTAGGGGGGCACGATGCCACCTACAGCGGTGCGATCTCGTACGGGTTCAGTACGAACCCCTCCCCGCCTTGGAGCGCCACCTGTCTCAGTCCTGCGGGTAACCAGCGCAGCAACCTGCCGCCGGGCATGAACTGCTTCAGCATGTCGCCCACACTGGCCTCGGACTTCAACAAGTACATCGGCCCGCTCACGTTGGCCTCGCAGCGCGATTGGATCATCCGCTTGGACAACACGGCGAATTGGAATTCCTACGGAAGTTGTGGTGTTTACAATGCGACCAGTCCCATCTGGTTGCTCTCCCCCACCCTGCCCATCGTCCCCGGCACACCGGTGCCTGGGCTCTGGCGCGGATCGGGTGGTGCTGGTGGCACCGATTGGTTCGACTGCAAGAACTGGGACGATGCCGTGGTACCCACGGCCACGACCATCGTGGTGATCAACGAGCAAGCGAACAACAATTGCGTGGTTGGGATCACCGCAGGTGGCACCGCCGTGTGCGCCGCACTGGTACAGACCAATGCCGGTACACCGCGCAACCTCACGGTGCAGAACACGAGCAGCCTGGCCGTGGGCGGCCCGATCAATGTGCAACGCACCAGTACCGGCACCCCGATCGCGCTCACGGTGACCGGTGGCAGCACGCTGACCGCCACCAACTTCACGATCCAAGGCACCGTACCGAACGAGGCGATCCTTCGCAACGAGGTCAACACCAATACGGTCTCCTTCTCCGGCGACCTCACGATCAATCCCGGGGGACTGGTGGACCTACAAGGCGCGGGGACCGGCGGCACGATCTCCATCGCCGGCAACTACCAGAACCTGGGACCGGACCAGTCCAGCCTGGAAGAGACGTACGGCACCTTGCGTTTCAACGGAATGGGGTCGCAGAACATCAACACGAGCGGTTTCGAGGAGGAATTCCACAACCTTACCTTGAACAAGCCGAGTGGCAGTTTGAACCTGAACAGTGACATCGCTGTCAAGAACATCCTGGACCTTACCAATGGTCTGTTGAACACCACCGGCACCGAGATCCTCACCATGCGGGCAGGTAGTTCGGTGGCCAACGCCAGTAACAACAGCTTCGTCAATGGCCCCATGGTGAAGGTGGGCATCACGCCGTTCCGCTTCCCGGTGGGTAAAGGCGCCTACCTGCGCCCGATCGAAGTGAGCAGCATCGCCGGCACGGGTACGGATGCCTTCCGCGCGGAGTACTTCCCGGTGAATCCGAGCTTCTTCGGCACAACGGGCGACCCCACACTGCACCACATCAGCACCTGCGAGTACTGGACGCTGGACCGGGCATCGGGCACCCCCAACGCGGTGGTCTCACTTACCTGGGACTCCCCGTCGAGCTGTGGCGTATCCAACCTTTCCGAGTTGCGGGTGGCCCGCTGGGACGATGTGGCGCTTCCGCCCCCCGGCACCTGGCGCGATCGTGGGAATGGCGGCGCGACCGGCACCTTCATCTCCGGCACCATCCCCACGGCAGCGGTACAATCGGTGTTCAATGCCACCCTCACCCCGTGGACACTGGCCTCCACTACCGCGAACAACCCCTTGCCCATCACGCTCCTGAATTTCGATGCACAGCCCGAGGGCACCATGGTGCGGCTCAATTGGGCCACCGCAACCGAACAGGATAATGCGCTCTTCACCGTGGAGCGGAGCCGTGATGGGATCGTGTTCGAGGAAGTGCTGAACGTGCCGGGCGCCATGAACAGCAACACCCTGATCACGTACAGCGAGTTGGATCGAGCGCCCTATCCTGGATTGAGCTACTACCGCTTGCGGCAGACCGATACCGATGGCACCAGCACTTATTCGAACATGGTGGCCGTGCTTTTCGGTGGGGTGAGCGAACGGCCCTTGGTGATCTTCGGGAACGGGGAGAACTGGACGGCCATCCACAGCTTCGCTGCGGGGAGCACCTATGAGCTGGTGGACATGACGGGGCGGCGGGTGCTCGGAGGTCGCACGGCCATGGAAGGGCGCACCGACCTGTACGGTGTGGAACTCTCCCGTGGGGCCTACGTGTTCCGCATCACCGACGGCGAGCGTATGGAAAGCCAGCGCTTCGTCCACTGATCGCCATCACGGCTCACTGACCAGCACGAAAGTGGGATCCAGGGGGTCCAGGATCTCCATCCAGTTCTCCACGGCGGCAAGGCCATGGGCCGCGAGGACCGGCAGGAAACTGTCCCGTCGTTCCTGTAGGCCGCCAGCTGGGAAGAGGGCTTCGTGGATCGCCTCGATACGCTGCATGGCCACTGCCTGATCGTGTTTCGCTGCCCGTAGCAGGCCCTTCTCGATCCGCTCCAGGCCGCGGATCGCTTGTTGTTCGCGGGCAGCAACTGAACCCTTCAAGGAACCATCCGCAGCCGTGGCCAACTGGCTCACCGATGCGTAGAGCCGCTTCAATCCGGCCTTCTCCTGTTCAAGGTCGGTACGGAAGCCGGCGGTGCGCGAGGCCACTTCGGCCTTCACCGTATCGGCGCTGTGGAAGAGGTCCCTTGCACCGAGACCCATCCCCTCCCACTGTTGGCGGTGCTTGGCGGAAAGGGTGGCCGCACTGGTGCGCAGGAAGAAGGCAGGCATGGGGACCTGAAGGGCCTGAAAGAGCCAGCGCAACTGGATCCAGTACGCGAGTTCACCACCACCTCCGATGTAGGCGATGTCCGGAAGTATCGTCGCCTGGTAAACGGGGCGCAACAGCACATTGGGCGAGAACGCTTCCGGGTGCTCCTGCACCTGGGTCAGCAATTCGTCCAGCAACCAACGCGGTCCACCATCGAGGACTTGGAAATGCGCATCTTCCATCGTGATGCGCGAACGTTGGCCGGTGCGCAGGTGGAAGAGGTTGATCTCACGCGCGTGGGCCTGGACGGCGTAGCGTTCCTTGATCCGCTCGTTCGCATAAGTCACGGTGCGTTGCGTGATCTGGTTCAGCAACTCCTCGGTCATGGTGGGTGCGAAGAGGCGTTTCAACGCGGGATCATCCCCATCGACGATAAGAAGGCCAAGGTGGCCGAAGAGCGCATGGACGAAGTGGCGCGTGGCCTCGGCAAGCGTGCGGTCCTCCCGGTAGGCTTCGCGCAACAGGTGGGCCACATGCGCCGTGCTTTCACCTGGGCCGAGCGCCGCGATCGCCTCTTCCACTTGTTCGGCGATCCCGCGCAAGGGCATGCGGCCCACGGGACCACCACCGGCACCGGGCCAGCGGATCGTGCGGTCGTTGATCACGGCATGGTCGATCTCGGCGGCATCGTGGTCCTCAGTGGCCATCCAGAACACGGGCACCACCGGCCGTTGGAGCAGTTGGGAGGCTTCGCGGGCCAGGCGGATCGCATTGAGGATCTTGTAGGGCACGTAGAGCGGGCCGGTGAACAGGCAGAGCTGGTGGCCCGTTGTGATGGTGAGCGCGCGCGGATCACGCAATCGACGCAGGTTCTCCCGCACCGAGGGATGCGGATCGAGCGCGGCGTGCTGTTCCTCCATAGCCGCGCACAGCACCGCGCGCTTGGCCGGATCGAAGTCCACGCGTTCCGCAGCACGCCGAAGACCGTCGTGGTCTGGGGCGAGGTCCAGGAACTCCCGGATGAAAGGGTCGTTCGCCAAGTGATCGATCACGGGCCGTGCGAAGCGACCGGTATCGGCGTAGGCGAGGCGCTCCACGGGCATGGGCGCAAAGGTAGCGGCCGGTACTTGGGTTGTTCGTCCACCACTGCTGCTCAATGGAACGC
>JADLAI010000038.1 GCA_020848295.1 Flavobacteriales bacterium | reverse complement strand
GCGGAGCTATCGTTCAACGGGTACAGGCGCACGCCGATCATCTCCGGTTTCACCTTGTCCGGCACCTCGACCCCCAAGGCCTCGGGATCCAGGGCGTGCTGGTCCGCGGTACGGCGCAGTTCGAAATGCAGGTGCGGCCCGCCACTGCCACCGGTATTGCCGCTGAGGGCGATCACCTGGCCCTGTTTCACGGGCACCGCACCCTTTTCCGGAACGAAGTCGATGCTGAAGTCCTTTTGCCGGTACTGCGCATCGAGGCACACCTTCGCCACCGGACCTTGCAGCACTTGCAAGTGGGCGTACACGGAGGTGTAGCCATCGGCATGGTCGATGTACACCGCCTTGCCGTAGCCCCACGGGCTGATCTTGATCCGGCTCACCCATCCATCGGCCACGGCCTTCACCGGCAGTCCTTCGCGCCCTCCCGTGCGGATATCCAGGCCAGAATGGAAATGATCGCCGCGCGGCTCCATGAAATTCCCGCTCAGGTCGATGGCATGATCCATGGGGGAGATGTATCGCCCAGGGGGTTGGGACCAGGCCGTGCTCCATGACAACAAGCTGACCAACAGCATTTTATGCTTAGTGGAAAGCATCCATCCACCGGGGATCGCCGGTGTGCCGTGAAGAGAGGATCGGATCATATAGGGCGCGCAAGCTATGCCCAGGCCTTCCGCACGGCGAAAGTCGCGAACCCTACCGATGAACACCTTGACGTTCAAACAAACAGGGAGGATCAATGGCTTGTGATCCTATCTTTGATCCCGGACCATGTACGGTCCCTGTCCAGTTGATGAACACGCACGCCGACCGATTGCAAGCTGTGCAGGAGCGGATCTCCCACCTGGTGCGGGAGTATGGAACGCTTCGTCGCAAGGCAACGGAACTTGAGGCCGAGGTACGCGACCACCACCGCAAGGAGGAGGTGTTGCGGGCCCGCGTGACCGAGCTGGAACGGGAGAACGAAGTCCTACGGAAAGGGCGCTCCGCTGGTGGCGGAACGACCGATCCGGGAACGAAGGAACGGATCGATGAACTGGTACACGAAATAGACCAATGCTTAGCGCTGTTGAAGGCGTAGGAGCGAAGTCTCCCGGAACCATGGAAGAACGATCGATCAGGGTTGAACTCGCGGGCCGCGCCTACCCCCTTACGATACAGGCATCGGAGGAGGTGAACGTGCGTCGCGCCGTGGAGGAGATCAATGAGAGCATATCCCGGTTGAAGGCGAGCTATCCGCTCACTGACAAGCAGGACCTGTTGGCGATGGCGGCCTTGGAGGTCGCGGTACGTGCGTTGAACACCTCTGCCACCAGGCAGGAGGCAGAAGCGGACTCGGCCTTGGCGGCCATCGAACACATGCTCGCCGATCTTCGGATGTAGACCCACCTTCGCCCCGGAGCGGGCCCGACGTATGGCCGCACATGGTCCACTTAACATAAGTGGACGACATGGAAATGACGAGCATTCTGATCGGAGTCCTAACCGGCCTGGTGGCCGGAGGTGCGATCGTATACCTGGTGCTGAACAGCGCGATGAAGAAGCGCAGCATGGGCATCATCAAAGAAGCTGAAGTACAGGCCGAAGCCTTGAAGAAGGAGAAGATCGTGCAGGCCAAGGAGAAATTCCTTCAACTGAAGGAAGAACACGAAAAAGAGGTCCGGGAACGTGATCGGACCATCAACCAGGCGCAGGAGAAGGCCAAGCAACGCGAACAGCAGCTAAGCCGCCAGCAGCAGGAACTGGGCAACAAGGAGAAACAGGTGGACAGACTGAAGGAAGACCTTCAGCAGAAGCTCACCGGGTTGGAACGGCGACGGGAGGAGACCGAGAAGATGCATGCCAAGCAGGTGCAGATGCTGGAGAGCATCAGCGGGCTCAACGCCGAGGATGCGAAGAAACAGTTGGTGGACTCCTTGAAGGACGAAGCGCGCACGGCGGCCATGGCCACCATCAAGGACATCCAGGAGGAGGCCAAGCTCACGGCCAACAAGGAGGCCAAACGGATCGTGATCCAGACCATCCAGCGGGTGGCCACCGAGCATGCGGTGGAGAACAGCGTGAGCGTCTTCCATATCGAGAACGACGATGTGAAGGGCCGGATCATCGGTCGCGAGGGTCGGAACATCCGCACCTTGGAAGAGATGACCGGTGTGGAGATCGTGGTGGACGACACCCCTGGCGCCATCATCCTGAGCTGTTTCGACGCGGTACGCCGCGAAGTGGCCCGCCTCGCCTTGCACCAACTGGTGAAGGACGGCCGCATCCATCCGGCGCGGATCGAGGAGATCGTGGCCAAGACCAAGAAACACCTGGAAGAAGAGATCATGGAGGTGGGCAAACGCACCTGCATCGACCTGGGCATCCATGGCCTGCATAGCGAACTGATCCGGATGGTGGGTCGCATGAAATACCGCAGCTCCTACGGCCAGAACCTGCTGCAACACAGCCGCGAGGTGGCCAACCTAAGCGCCATCATGGCCGCCGAGCTGGGACTGAACCCCAAAGCGGCCAAACGCGCGGGCCTGCTGCACGATATCGGCAAAGTGCCCGACGAGGAGCCCGAACTGCCGCACGCCCTGCTGGGCATGAAGCTGGCCGAGAAGTATGGGGAGAAGCCCGATGTGTGCAACGCCATCGGTGCCCACCACGACGAGATCGAGATGACCACGCTGCTGTCGCCGATCATTCAGGCCTGCGACGCCATCAGCGGAGCACGCCCCGGTGCACGGCGCGAGGCCACCGAAGCCTACATCCAACGCCTGAAGGACCTGGAAAGCCTCGCTATGAGCTACAATGGGGTGACCAAGGCGTTCGCCATCCAGGCCGGTCGCGAACTCCGGGTGATGGTGGAGAGCGAACGCATCAGCGACCAGCAGAGCGACGAGATGAGCCTGAGCATCGCCGACCGGATCATGAACGAGATGACCTACCCCGGCCAGGTGAAGATCACCGTGATCCGCGAGAAGCGGAGCGTCGCGGTGGCCAAGTGACGGAACAGGCTCATACACGAGACAAGGGGAGGGGTTGTCCGTACCGAGGGCAGCCCCTTCTTGCTGACCGGGACCCTCCCTGCGCGATCCACGAACCTGCGGAAGTGCCATGAACCAAGACGCACGCCACCAGGACATCTCCAAGGCCATACCACTGGAAGCCATCTTTCAATGGGAAGTGCGCAGCTGGTCGAGGGCGTTGCCCTTGTGGACCAAGCACCTCCCTCGCCACCGACCGGCGACCGCTTTGGGCATCGGAGAACGAGAGGGCGGATCGAGCTTGTGGCTGGCCGGTCAAGGCTTCGACGTGGTATGCACGGACCTACGCACGTTCCCCGCGGAGACCGCCGCGCTGCACCGGAACTTTGGCGTAAGCGATCGTATCACATACCAACAGGCGGATGCCACGGCCCTGCCCTTCGCCGATGGAACATTCGACCTGGTCATCTTCAAAAGCGTGATCGGCGCGTTAGGGACCAAAGAGCGGCAGTCACGGGCCATTCGTGAGATGCACCGCGTACTGAGGCCGGGGGGAGTCCTCCTCTTCGCGGAGAACTTGCAAGGCACGTGGGCACATGGCTGGCTGAGAAGGAGGTATGTGGCCTGGAGCGGTTATTGGCGCTACCTCCATCCCCAGGAGGACCGCGACCTCTTCACCGCCTTTGCCAAAGTGTACGATGGCACCACCGGGCTCCTCTCCAGCTTAGGGCGTTCGGCCTGGCAACGCGATCTTCTGGCCCGTGTCGATGGCCTCCTCATGCCATTGACCCCGCGCACCATGCGCACCATCTGGTACGGGGTGGCGATCAAGGCTTGATCATGGAAATCCTTCGTGTGGACACCGCACGGCAACTGGCCACCCCGCTACCTTTGGTGCGGTTCCTGGCATGAGGCACCATCCGAACGAACGCATGAGCTATAAGCATCCTCGGCATATCCTGGTCACCGGTGGAGCGGGATTCATCGGTAGCCACGTATGTGATGCGTTGCTGGCCGAAGGGCACACGGTGCGATGTCTGGACAATCTGGCCACGAGCCGGCAGGCCAACATCGCACACCTCGAGGGCCTGCCGGAGTTCGAATTCATGGAGGGCGACATCCGGTCCGAGGCGGACTGCGCGCAGGCGGTGCGTGGGGTGGAAGGCGTGGTACACTTGGCGGCATTGGGGTCGGTACCGCGCTCCATCAAAGACCCACTGGCCACCCATGCCACCAACCTCACCGGCTTCCTCAATATCCTGGAGGCCGTACGGTTCGAAGGTGTGAAGCGCCTGGTGTATGCATCAAGCTCCAGCGTTTACGGGGATTCCAAGGAGTTGCCCAAACGGGAGCCGAACATCGGCCTACCGCTCTCGCCATACGCGGTAACGAAACTGACCAACGAGGTGTATGCCCAGCTCTACACCCGGCTGCATGGGTTGGACACCATCGGTCTTCGGTTCTTCAACGTGTTCGGCGAGCGCCAGGATCCGCAGGGGCCTTACGCGGCTGCCATCCCGAAGTTCATCCAGGCCTTTCTGCAGCATAAGTCACCACAGATCCACGGCGACGGTCAACAGTCGCGGGACTTCACCTACGTGGGCAATGTGGCCCAAGTGATCGTGCAAGCCTTGGAGGTGAAGGATCCCCGGTGCGTAGGGCAGGTGTTCAACGTGGCCTACGGCGAACGCACCACGTTGATGCGATTGGTGGAGACCCTGCGCAATGAGCTGGCCACCGTGGATCCGTCCATCGCCAAGGTGGAGGTGGAGTTCGTGGCCGAACGGGCTGGGGACATCCGCGATTCGTTGGCCGACATCAGCCGGGCGAAGGAGTTGCTGGGCTACACCCCGACACTGGACCTGCGGGCGGGTTTGCGCAAGGCCGTACCCTGGTACGTGAAGCACTGGGGCTGATCAGGGCACACCCCTCGGGCTCCACCACGAACGCATCGCCGTCCATGGCGATCAACGCATCGATGGCATGGACCAACTGCGGATCCGGCGGTC
>JADLAI010000037.1 GCA_020848295.1 Flavobacteriales bacterium | reverse complement strand
TGTGCTTGTTGCGGAACGCGCTCAATGCCTTGCTGCCGAGCTTGGTCACCTCTTCACCGTTGATCACCAGGCTGCCGCCATCGGCCTTCTCCAAGGTGCCCAGGATCTGCAGCAGGGTGGTCTTGCCTGCACCGCTGGCACCCACGATGCTCACCACTTCGCCATGGGCCACGTGCAGGTCCACGCCCTTCAGGACGGCGAGGTCACCGAAGCGTTTGGTGATGGAGGTGGCGCGGATCATGCGGGGTGCAAAGAAAGGGGGGATGGTTCTTAGTTGTTGGTCGTCGGTTGTTTGGTTTTGCTGGCTGCATGGTCAAGTCGTTGTGGCCACAGCCGGAATAACTGAAGGTTGGTATCACGCCCGACCAAGGAGTTCCCACTCAACCAGCTTGACCAACAACCATCAACCGTATTCTCACTGAACCAAGGAGTTCCCACCCAGCCACACAACCAAATTCCGACAACTGAGCACCAGCCCCTACTTTCGCCCCATGAACCTGCACGAGTACCAAGGAAAGAGCATCCTCGCCCAACACGGTGTCCGCATCCAACGTGGCTTCGTGGCCTACAACGCCGATGAGGCCGTGGACCAAGCCAAGCGCCTGGCGGCGGAGACGGGCACCAAGTTCTTCGTGGTGAAAGCGCAGATCCACGCCGGTGGCCGCGGCAAGGGCGGTGGGGTGAAGGTGGCTAAGAACTACGATGAGGTGCGGGAGAAGGCGGATGCCATCATCGGCATGATGCTGAAGAGCCCGCAAACGCCCCCACAGGGTAAGAAGGTCCACAAGGTGCTCATCGCCGAGGATGTGTACTACTCCGGCCCCAGCGAGACCAAGGAGTACTACATGAGCGTGCTGCTGGATCGCGCCACGGGCAAGAACGTGATCGTGTACAGCACCGAGGGCGGCATGGACATCGAGGAGGTGAGCGAGCACCACCCGGAGAAGATCCTCAAGGAAGTGGTGGACCCCCGCGTGGGCCTGCGCCCCTTCCAATGCAACAAGATCGCTACAAACCTTGGTGTTACTGGGAACGCGAAGAAGGAGATGGTGAAGTTCGTGGCCGCATTGTACAAGGCCTATGAAGGCTGCGATGCCGCCATGTTCGAGATCAACCCCGTGTTCAAGACCAGTGATGATAAGGTGATCGCCGTGGACGCCAAGGTGCGCCTCGATGGGAACGCCCTATACCGCCACCCGGACTACGCCGAGATGCGCGACAAGACCGAGGAGGACCCCACCGAAGTGGAAGCGGGCGAAGCGGGCCTCAACTACGTGAAACTCGACGGCAACGTGGGCTGCATGGTGAACGGGGCAGGCCTCGCCATGGCCACCATGGACATCATCAAGCTCAGCGGCGGTGAACCCGCCAACTTCCTCGATGTGGGTGGTACCGCCGATGCGGCACGCGTGGAAAAAGCGTTCCGGATCATCCTGAAGGACGAACGGGTGAAGGCGATCCTGGTGAACATCTTCGGTGGCATCGTGCGCTGCGACCGTGTGGCTCAGGGTATCGTGGATGCCTACAAGAACATCGGCGACATCAAGGTGCCGATCATCGTGCGCCTGCAAGGCACCAACGCCAAGGAGGCCAAGGAACTCATTGAGAACAGCGGCCTGAAAGTCCTCGGTGCCGTGGCGCTTCAGGAAGCTGCGGACCGTGTGAAGGAGGTGCTGAAGTGAGGGCGATCGGATCGGTTCTGCGCCCGTGGCTTGCGCTCCGGGCGCTTGCTTTCAGGACAGGACCTTCTCATACGCTCGGCGGGCGCTTCCACGGAAGTACACCTCGCCACAGTACGTGTAGCCCAGCTTGTCCATGATCCGCAGCATCGGTGTGTTGTCGAAGTTGGTGTCCACCTTGATGCTCGGTACGCCGCGTCTCCGGCACAGGTCTTCCACCATGCGGAAGAAGCTGGTGCCGATGCCCATGCCTTTTGCTTTCGGTGAGGCCGCCACGCGATGCAGGACCAAGTAGGGTCCGTTCGTGAGCCACTGCCCTTCGATCGCCGCGTAAGCGGGTTCAGGATCGAAGATCACCGCTGCATACAGGAGGAGTTCACCACCGGCCTCCAGCACATGGGCCTGGCCCTTCAGCAGATCCTCCCGGATCGTGTCCGGGTTGGGATAACCATCCTGCCACTGGGCGCTCCCGTCGAGACGGCGTTGTTCAATGGCGTGTTGCAGAATGGTCCAGGCTGCAGCCTGATCCGAAGTGGTGGCCTGGCGAAGGGTCAGGTCATGGGCCCCGACGTGCTCTGTTCTCATTCCCGGGCCGCTTTCCATTGGTCCATGAACGCATGGATCCGCTCGGTGTTCCCCACCAGCCACAACAGATCATGCTGCTCAAAGGCGGTGATGCTCTCCGGATTCATCAATCGTTGATCCCCCCGCTCGATCCCGGCTACCATGGCCATGGCCTCTTCCCGAAGGCGCGAAGCCCGTATGGTGGTGCCGATGAGCGGAGAACGCGGCAGGATCCGGTATTTCTCCAACGCGATATCGTCCTTGCTCAGATCATATTCGCCATTCTCCGGCAAGGTTGTTTCGAGCGTTCGGTTCAACTCGGCGAGTTGCTCATCGGTACCGATCACGACGAGCCGGTCCCCTGGCAGCAGTCGTTCGTCCCGGCTTGGGGCTGGGATGTTGCGGTCATTGCGTTCGATCAAGGCGATGTTCACCCCATGTTCCTCACGCAATCGCAATTCCAGCAGGCTTCGGCCCACCACGATCGATCCGGTCGGCACATCCACTTCGGCCAGGTGCATGTCCCAAGGCGCCAGATGTGGTCGCTTCTTCTGAAGCTCCCGCTGGTTCAGGTTGGTGAAGAACCGCTGTTCCACACGGTGGTAGAAGCGATGCAGCTTGCGTCGGAAGATGAGGATGGCGATGGCCATGAACAACAGCGTGGCCACAAAGGCCCAGGCCGTGCTGAAGAACTGGTTCACCAAGAGGCCCAGCACGAGCACGGCCACGACCAGGCGGCCCACTTCGAGCGAAACGAGCGGTCCACGGAGTTGCTTCTTGCTCAACCAGAGGTGCCGGTACGCTGGGCGCTTGATCCGCCTGATCGACATGGCCCAGACCAGTGGAAGGATCAGCACCAGGGTGATCAGGCCGGCACCGGGTTGGGCCAGGTGGTGCGGTAGGTGCTCGCTCAGCCATGGGGCCAGTTCACGCGAGGTGATCACGATCACGGCCACGCAGAGAAGGAAGAAGACCGAAACATTCAACGCATAGGCCCGCAGCAGGATCCGCCAGTCGCTCGTCACCTTCACCTGGGAGGTCTGTTGGCTGTACAGGTCCATGGCATGCGACCACTTCGCGGGTAATGCACCAGCCAGCCAAGTGGAAACATGCTCCGATGCCTTGATCATATACGGGGTGCTGAATGTGGTGATCACCGAAACGGCCACGGCGATGGGGTAGAGGAAGGAACCGGTGACCCCAAGGGTGATCCCCAACGTGGCGATGATGAAGGAGAATTCCCCGATCTGCGAAAGGCACATCCCCGCCTGCACCGCACGTTTCAAGGGCTGGCCGGAGATCAGCGCGCCGACCATGCTGCTGATCGGCTGGCCCACCACCACCACCACCGAGAGCAACAGTACCGGCAACCAGTGATCAACCAGCACCAAGGGGTCGATCATCATGCCCACCGATACGAAGAAGATCGCGCCGAAGAGGTCCTTCACCGGCTTCACTTGGTGCTCGATCCGTTCGGCCAGCACCGTCTCGGCGAGCATGGACCCCATGAGGAACGCACCCAAGGCCGCACTGAACCCCGCCTTGGACGCGAGGAAGACCATGGTCAGGCATAACGCGACAGCGACCACCAACAACGTTTCCTCATTCATCAACCGCCGGGTGCGGTTGAGCGCGGTGGGGATCAAGTAGATGCCCACTACGAAGGTCACCAGCAGAAAGGCCGCCAGTTTGCCCATCTCGAAAAGCATGGCGCCTCCAGCGAATTCGCGGCTCACCGCCACCGTGCTCAACATCACCATCAGCAGGATCGCCACCAGGTCCTCGATCACCAACACACCCACCACGATGCTCGCGAATCCGCGTGTCTTCAACCCCAGCTCGTCCAACGCCCGGATGATGATGGTGGTGGAGGAGATCGAGAGGATGCCACCGAGGAAGAGGCTGTCCATGAAGGTCCAGCCCAATAACTGTCCCGCTCCGAAACCGGCCACCAGCATGAAGGTTACCGTGGTGAGGGCCGTCACGCTCGCCGTACCACCCACCTTGGCCACCTTCTTGAAACTGAACTCAAGCCCCAGGCTGAACAGCAGGAAGATGACCCCGATATCCGACCAGGTGCGTATGCTGTTCTCGTCCAGGACCGTGGGCACCATGTCCACATGCGGTCCCACGAAGACACCGGCCAGGATATAGCCCAGTACCAACGGCTGTTTGATCCGCTTGAACACCAAGGTGGTCACCGCTGCCACGGACAGGATCAAGCCAAGGTCGGCGATCAGGTGGGGGAGGTGACTCATTCAGTAGAGGAGGACATGTGGCGAGTGGGGCCGGCCGTATGGTGCCTCGCAAGGTGCATGGATCGATGCCACTTGCTCCTTGCGAAGGTAACGATGAGCCTCATGTTGCCCGTGGACATGATCTCCAAGGCCCATGGCGTGACCGCGTACGACCATCGCGCCCCAACGGACCTTTCATACCATTCAGACACTCCATACCGCCCGACCTGATCGCCCGCTATCCGGATGCCTTCTTCGCGTATCGGGTACCATAGACCCCGCTACGCAACCCGATACGCGGTTCATCCTCCACAAACGTCGCGGTGCAACTTTGGTCGGCTTTGAGTTTCTACTGATCCGATGGAGAAGCAACGGGCAATCACGGGTGAGGGGGTGTGAGCGCTGCAACCCGCGCACCCGCTCACTTTCGCACCATTCGCCATGATCAGTGTGGAAAGGCCGGGATCCGGATCCTCATCACCGGATCAGTACATGATATTACAGCCCGAAACCGACCCGGCCACCATGGGGCAGTACGTGATAGAACCAGGCCTTGCGTTGGGGGTCCACCTGGCGCTCCTCCATCATCAGCACCCCAACCTCCCGCTGCTTCCCTCGCCTGTTGGTCACTTTCCCGATCACTTTCATCCGGGTCACTGGCGATACGAAGACCTCACCCATACTGTACGTGCCCACTTGTTGGGAGGCACCCGGGGCGAGCACGAACGTGCTTCCCTGCAAAGCAGGTGACGGGTCCTTGGGCTCGATCGTGATCTCAACGGGCCGGCCGGATCCATTCACCACGAACACTTCGTTCACGAACAGGCGTTGGCACTTCACCGTGGTCACCTTGTGCGGTGCCTGTGGCTGGGGCGCTTTCGGGTCAGGTGGTGCCTTCGTCGTCGGTGGCAACAGGTGGGGTGCGTGCATGGGCCGATCGTCCCAACCCTGCTCCTCAAAGCTGGTCTGGTCCCCTTTCTCGTCAAAGGTCCTCGTGCTTCGGTACCACTGGATCCCGCCATCCGGCGCATCGCTCACCTCCACCCGGCTCACCCCGCCGTTCGGATGGTAGCGGAAGGACACGCTCGCGTGGCCACCCACCTTGCGCGTCTGTTGATCGATCAGGATGCGGCCATCCCTGCCGAAGGCCCAACTACGCCCCCAGCGATCGTCCTTGTCCATCCATTCCTTGGTGCTCACTTCACCCGTGGTGAAATAGTGGAGAACCACTTTGCCGCTATCGGTGACCGTAGTGGTGGTGCGCCCTTGGCCGTGGGCCTGCAATAAGGCGAGTAGGAACAGGATGCTCTGGAACGTACGCATGACCTTGATTGGCAAAGTTCGGGCCGATCTGCCCTTATGCCCGTACACTTGCTTACGATCCCGGACCATGGAAGGAGTGACCGTTCTACGCAATGAAATGAGCCGTATGCGAAATGTCCGGACCGACATCGACTGGATCGAACGTGGCAGGGAAGGGTTGGAGGATCTTCTCGATGGCCTGCTCAGTGAAAGCCGCAAGCATGAGTTGATCATAGCGTTGTCCGATCCGGAACGTCGGTTAAGGAAGTCCATTACGAAGTTCGCTACGGCATTGAGGTTATCCGCAGCGCGGACCGGGAGCTTGAGAAGGTCTCCGGACCATTCCATACACGAATATTCCGTGTGATCAAGGCACTGGGTGCTGACCCCGGGCCAGTTGGTTGCAAGAAGTTCGTTGGGTCCAGTACGTGCTACCGTGTTCGGATAGCTTCCTGCCGCATTTTGTATACCATCGAGGATCGACTCCGTATCGTTCGTATTGAAAGTGTGGGCGATCGGTAGGATATTTACCGCCAGTGAAGACCATGGCCAACAAGAAGATCCAGAAATTGCTCGTCGCCAACCGTGGCGAGATCGCCCTCCGCGTGATGCGCTCCGCCCGTGAAATGGGCATCAGCACCGTGGCCGTGTACTCCGATGCCGATCGCCACGCACCCTTCGTACGCTTTGCCGACGAGGCGGTCCACATCGGCCCGGCTGCGAGCAAGGAGAGCTACCTGGTCATTGACAAGCTTGTGCAGGTGTGCAAGGACCTGAAGGTGGATGCCGTACATCCGGGTTATGGTTTCCTCAGCGAGAACGGGGACTTCTGTCGGGCGCTGGAAAAGGCGGGGATCATCTTCGTCGGTCCTTCGCCTCATGCCATGAAGGTGATGGGCGATAAATTGGCTGCGAAGGAAGCGGTGAAGGGCCATGGTGTGCCCCTCGTTCCCGGCACCGAGGGTGCGGTGAGCGGCATGGAGGAGGCCATGAAGGTGGCCCGCTCCATCAGTTTCCCCATCCTCATCAAAGCAGCGGCCGGTGGCGGTGGGAAAGGCATGCGCATCGTGGAGCAGGAAGCCGACCTGAAAGAAGGCCTCGAACGAGCCATCAGTGAGGCACGGAACGCATTCGGGGATGGCAGCGTGTTCATCGAGAAATACGTGGCCGGACCGCGACATATCGAAGTGCAGATCATGGCCGATGCGCACGGCAATACCTGTTACCTCTTCGAGCGGGAGTGCAGTGTGCAACGCCGCCATCAGAAAGTGGTGGAGGAGGCCCCCAGCGCGGTGCTCAGCCCCGAATTGCGCAAGCGCATGGGCGATGCCGCTGTGGCCGTCGCGAAGAGCGTGGATTATACCGGCGCTGGGACCGTGGAGTTCCTCCTCGATGAGAGGAACGACTTCTATTTCATGGAGATGAACACCCGTCTACAGGTGGAACATCCCGTCACCGAAATGATCACCGGCCTGGATCTGGTGAAACTGCAGATCCGCGTGGCCGAAGGGGAGAAGCTACCCTTCAAGCAGGAGGAGCTGAAGATCAATGGGCACGCCATCGAGGTGCGCGTGTACGCCGAGGACCCGGCGAATAATTTCCTGCCCGACATCGGAACCCTTACCACATACCGACCACCCCAAGGGCCTGGTGTGCGTGTGGACGATGGTTTCGAGGAAGGCATGGCCATACCCATCTTCTACGACCCCATGATCGCCAAGTTGATCACACACGGCGCCACGCGCGAGGAGGCCATCGGCCGTATGGAACGTGCCATCGACGACTATGCCATTTCGGGTGTGGAGACCACCTTGGGTTTCGGCCGCTTCACCATGGGGCATGAGGCTTTCCGCAGTGGCAAATACGACACCCACTTCGTGCGCGACCATTTCAGTCCCACGGCCCTGGATGGCGATGATCCCGAGGAAATGGTGGCCGGTGCGCTGGTGGCGGCGGCATTGTGGGGCGATGGTCGCGCTTCCCAAGTGCCGAAACCCGCTCCAGGGCTAAGTGCTTGGAAACTAAAGCGCCGCTGATCCCGTTCAAGCGTACTACGGCCCGCCTTTTGTACCGTAGCTTCACCGGACGGAATGGCCTGGACCATGTACAAGAAGGTCCTCATAGCGTTGGGCTTCATCACCTGTTGGGTGGCTCCCTTGGCACACGTGGGTGCCCAGGCCTATGTGGTCCATGCCGTGGTGGAATCCGGCGATACCATCCCCTTGATATACCTGGGTGAGGCTGAGGTGCAAGGGCGGTGGAAGCCGCGTGATCGGCGTGAGGCGGAGCGATACGATAAGCTCATGCGTAATGTGCTCAAGGTGTATCCGTATGCCCGGATCACCGCACAGCTCCTTGCCGAGTACGACGCCGAGCTGAAGACCATCGCGGCAAAGGATGATCAGGAACTTTACGTGAAAGTGGCCGAAGCCGAACTGCGCGCTGAGTTCGAGGCCGAGGTGAAGGACCTCACCGTGAGCCAGGGCAAGGTGTTGGTGAAGCTGATCGATCGGGAAACGGGCCGGACCTCCTTCGAGTTGGTCAAGCAACTGCGCGGCGCGTTCGTGGCCTTCATGTGGCAGGGCCTGGCTCGGATCTTCGACCAGGACCTCCGGTCGCAATATGAACCGGAAGGCGCCGATGCCACCATCGAGCTCATCGTGCAGCGCATTGAACGGGGTGAGCTGGCCGTGGCCGATCGCAGCGCCCGCACCGCCAAGGCACAGGCCAAGTTGGAACGCCGGAAGGCCCGTTTATATCGCAAGTACGGCGTGGCCCCTGACCAGGCGCCCAATTGATCGCGGTCCGCTCTCAGCTTGTTCGCCTGCGGCGGTAGCGCACCACCAGGCGTACCACCGGCACCAGTAGGACCACGACCACGACCAAGGCGATCAACGGGGCGAACCAGGCCAGCATGCTGAGCAGGAGCGCACCAACGGTCTCCACCGTTGCGAGCACCGGATTGCCGAGTCCTGCGGTCTTCACGGTGCTCGCTACCCGCGTTGCCGCTGTTCCCGTGCTCACCAACCCCGCAAGCCCTCCGCCAGCGATCAGGGCCAGTCCCCACGAGAGCAAGGGGGGGAGATCGAGGAAGGTGCTCATCGCGGCAACCGTCCCGGCCACCGTGGAAAGTGGAACGGCAACCGCGTCAAGGGCATGGTCGATCACGGGGATGTAGTAGGCCAGTAGCTCGATCGCCGTGGCCACACCCAAGGCGACCATCACCGGCCATTCCGCCATCCAACCAAAGTCCTCGCTCAACCCGATCCCGCCCACCCCGAAATGGGCCAGCACACTGGCGATGAACAAGGGGAGGAACACGCGCAACCCGCAAGCGGCTGCCAGCCCGATGCCCATGGCCACCGAGAACAATGTGCCAACCCACTCCGGCATGGTCCACAAGGTAGTGGTTAGACCGATCGTCAATTCCATCACATGGTCGTTCATCCCATACCGTGCCCGATGTCGATCACCTCGTCCTGTGCCTCCACGGATCCGTTCCGTTCATAAGGACCGCGGGCCTTGTTGTGCCGATCCACAATGAGCCGTACCGCCACATCACCATCCGCACGCGCGGCTTGGACCACGTGGGAAAGCAGCGCCGATCCTGCTCCGGTACCTTATACCATCTCGCAGTAAGGTATAGCCCGATCTACCTGCCCTTATTCCGCATTGCTTCACTGCCGGGATCGTTCCGTCGTACCCGCTACGCAATGATCCCGTCGTATTGCACTGCGAAAGAATTGCAGCGCATCATTGGACTACCCCTTACTGCGAAATGGTATCATGCCGTTGGGGTCACGTACAACTTGTGGAGCCTGGTGCTTCGTGTTGTGGCATGGTGATCCTCATATCCGGCGAACCCACGTGCTTCCCCATCCGCTTCCCGGATCGCGAAGCAATGTCCAGCAGCTTGGAACCGATCCGCCAGCGCATCCGTACTGTACTTCAGGTCCAGCATGGAGCCCGGTTGGGCTGGAGTTGGGATCGCGCCATAGGCCACGGGCCACGTTCGCAGGGCGATGGTGCGGATCGTCGGGATGTCTTCCGCGGTCGCGGCTCGAATGGTCACTTCCGGAACGCGGGCGCCACCACCAGGTCCTTGCTGCCCGTGGTGTATACGTAGAATCCCTCGCCGCTCTTCGCACCCAGTTTACCGGCGGTGACCATTTGCACCAGCAAGGGGCAGGGCGCATACTTCGGGTTGCCGAAACCTTCGTGCAGCACCCGCAGAATGGCCAGGCAGGTGTCCAGCCCGATGAAGTCGGCGAGTTGCAATGGGCCCATCGGGTGTGCCAGGCCCAGCTTCATGATCGCATCGATCTCGGCCACGCCGCCCACGCCCTGGAACAGCGCTTCGATGCTCTCGTTGATCATCGGCATCAGGATCCGGTTCGCGATGAACCCAGCGTGGTCGTTCACGGTAACGGGCACCTTGCCGAGCGCCGTGCTCAGTTCCACCACGGTCCGCGTCACCGCATCGCTGGTGTCATAGCCACGGATCACCTCCACCAGTTTCATCACCGGCACCGGGTTCATGAAGTGCATGCCGATCACCTCCTGGGGGCGCTTGGTCACCGCAGCGATCCGCGTGATGCTGATGCTGCTCGTGTTCGTGGCCAGGATGCAACCCATGGGCGCATGCGCGTCAAGGTCCTTGAAGATCCGTAGCTTCAGGTCCACGTTCTCCGTGGCCGCCTCCACCACCAGCTCGGCCGCCTTCACGCCCGCCACAAGGTCCACGGTCGTAGTGATCCGGCCCAATGTGCTGTCCTTCTCTGCGGCTGTAAGCGTGCCTTTCGCCACCTGCCGGTCCAGGTTCCTGCCGATCGTGGCCAGGCCCTTGTCCAGGCTGGCCTGGGCGATGTCGATCATGGTGACGGTATGTCCGCCCTGGGCGAAGACATGTGCGATGCCGTTGCCCATCTGGCCGGCTCCGATCACGGAAATATTCATGGGTCGCAATTTGCGGCGGCAATGTAGGGGCGGATCGTGATCCCTTCCTACTTGCCGTCGCCGCGCAGGATGATGAGCACCGTGTACGCCATGATCTTCAGGTCCATGGCGATGCTCATGTTCTCGATGTACAGCACATCGAATTTCAGCCGACGTACCATCTGCTCCACGTTCTCGGCATACCCGAATTTCACCTGGCCCCAACTGGTGATCCCCGGGCGCACCTTGTGCAGGTGGCGGTAGTGTGGCGCCATCTCCATGATCGCATCGATGAAATGCTGGCGCTCCGGTCGAGGGCCCACCAGGCTCATCTCGCCCTTCAGCACGTTCCAGAACTGGGGCAGCTCATCCATCCTCGTCTTCCGCATCCAGCGGCCGAAGGAGGTGATGCGGGGATCGGTGGCGCTGCTGAGCTTGGGGCCGTGCCGCTCCGCATCGGCGCACATGCTCCGGAATTTCACGATCCGAAAGGGACGACCGTATTTGCCCACCCGTTCCTGCCAGAACAGGATCGGGCCGGGGGAACTCAACTTGACCCCTGCGGCCAGCACGAGGAATACCGGTGTCAACAACACCAGTGCCACGGCACTCGCCACAATGTCCATCGAACGTTTCAGACTGAACTGCCAGGCCGGCATGATCGACGGGTTCACCTCGATCAACGGGGCGCCGAAGATGCTCGTCATCTTCACCGAACCAGAAAGGATATCGTACATGTCCGGGATGATCTTGATCCGCACCCCGGTACCCTCCAGTTCGTTCATGATCCGGCTGATGTGCGCATGCTCGCCCGAGTCCACCGCGACGATGGCCTCTTCCACCGCATGTTGGCCGATCACCTGCCGCAGTTCGTTCCACTTGCCCAGGCGGGGCAGGCCTACGGAGGTGAGCAATTGGTCCCCACCGTTCACATTCACGAAGCCCACGAACCGGTTCCCCGGAGACTTGGTCATGCCCTCGATCTCGGCATGGATGGCCAGGGCCCGCTCATTTCCGCCCACCAGGATCGTGTTGAACCCGATACGCCGGTCGTGTACGCGTTTCACCGTGCGGCTGGTGAGCATGAATCGGAGCAGGAAGTTGAGGCAGAATTGCAGGCCGAACAGGACCAGGAAGGAGCGGTAGTAGTAGTGGTGGCTTGCTACCTGATCGTCCAGGAGCAGAACGAAGAAGATGATCACCACACCGATGAAGCTGATCAGCAACGTCTGTCCCAGTTCCATGGTCCGGTAACGCCGGTGGATCTCCCGGTAACCGCCCATCATCGTATACAACCCGAACCAGAACAGCGGGATCAGCACCAGGCCCTTGTAATAATTCGCGTCGAAGGCCACGGCCACCTCATGCCCGAACTTGACCGGCTCCTGCACCATTTTCCGGTACAGGTAGAACAGGGTCCACGCCGCACCGCTGCTCACCAGATCGGCCAGCACGTACCAACCCACCAGCAGGCGCCTGTTCATCATGAGGCCGGACGTATGATCTTCAAGTTATCGAATACGGCCGAAGCACGGCTACGGCCAGCAGGTAGCTGGGCCGCGATGTAGATGTCGCGCCCGCTGATCCCCTGTCGGTTGAAGAAGTCCGTGAGGTCCACATAGATCTTGTTCCATGCCACGTTGCCCTCGGAGGCGTTCGCCACCACCACCACCCAGGGATCCATCCACGAGGATCCATCCTGCACGTATTCGATCCCGATGGTCAGTTGCACATCGGTGCTGTAATCAAGCTCCAGATAAGTGGGACCGCTCACGCCAGGAAGATCCTGCTCGGTGCGCAGGAGCACCGAACTGTGCGCCGGTTCCAGAACGAAGCCCCCGCACTGGCTGCCGTCCAATAACAACTCCGGCGCGGTGGAGGCCGAATGGAGGATCAGCGTGGTATCGCTCGTTGCTGCGCGGATCAGCTGGCTGCCTGCATCGTTGAATCGCTCCAGGAAGAAGGTGGCCGGTTGGTACCCGACCGTCGGTGCCAGCTCGATGGAACCGGCAGGGCTCAATTCAACCATGCTCTGCCAGGTGGTGTAGAAGGGGTACCTACGGCGGTCATCGAAGGCCCCGTTGCGCCTTATCCCCGCATCGATCCCGATCGTATGGGTCCCATCACCTATCACGGGCACACGGGCCGGCAGTTCCCAAACACCCACACTGCGGTCATCCAAGGTGATCCATGCCTCGGTGATCTTGCTGGTGTTGCCACCTTGCGCGTCGGTCGCCTGCACCTCGATCCGTGGCACCACGATGTAGGTGGGTACGGTCTCCGTCTTGCGGCAGCTGGTCACGGACATCAGGATCGCGAGCGGACCGAGGATACGGGTCATGCTATGCATGGAACAACGCACGTACACTTCGATCAGTATCTACACCGGTGTGTTCTTCGCGATCTGTTCCAGAATGGCATGGGCCACGCGCAAGGCTTCGGCCCCATCCTTCAGCGGAACAGCAGGAGGGGTGCCGGAGCGGATGCTCGCAGCGAATGCCCGCAATTCCTCGCGGATCGCGTTCACCGGACTCACCTCCGGCTTCTCGAAGCTGATCTCACGGATCCCCTTGCCCTCGCCCAGGTCGATCGTCACTGCGAACGGGTCGGGTTCGCCGGTCACCGTGCGCATACGCACCACTTCCGCGCTCTTATCCAGCAGGTCCACCGCGATGTACGCGTCGTGTTGGAAGAACCGGCTCTTGCGCATGTTCTTCATGCTGATCCGGCTGGCCGTGAGGTTCGCCACGCAGCCATTGGCGAAAGCGATGCGGGCATTGGTGATGTCCGGGGTGGTGCTCACCACCGGTACACCACTGGCATGAATGGAGACCACCGGGCTCTTCACCACGTGCAACACCAGGTCGATGTCGTGGATCATCAGGTCCAGTACGACGCTCACATCGGTGCCCCTTGGATTGAACTGGGCCAACCGATGCGCCTCGATGAACATCGGATCGGCCAGGTAGGGTAGGGCGGCCTGGAATGCCGGGTTGAACCGCTCCACATGACCCACCTGCACCATTCTCCCCGTCCGCTCCGCCAAGGCGAGCAGGGAATCGGCCTCGGCCACCGTTTCGGTCACCGGCTTCTCAATGAATAGATGCAGGCCACGATCCAAGGCTTGGGTCGCCAAGGAGGCATGGGTCACGGTGGGTGTCACAATGTCCAAGACCTCCACCTTATCCAGCAAGGTTCCCACGTTTGCATACGCGGGTACGCCGAACTCCTTCTCCAAGGCTGCACATTTCTCCGGATGGGGATCATGGAAACCCACCACCTGCCATTCGGGTAGCTGGGTCAACTGTTGGATGTGGATCCGGCCTAAGTGGCCTCCTCCCAACACGGCTATACGGATCGGTGCGGACATGTGTGCTCGGCCTTGGCCAACCGGGACCAGACCTTTTCAACAAGGCCGCGAATGTAACATGGCCGAGTGGCCTGTTACCCGCCCGATTACCTTCGCCCCGTTCGCGATGCACAAGGACGATTACCGGCACCAAGGGATGCGCAAACGGTTGGTGGACACACTGATCGCCAAGGGAATAGAGGATAGGGAAGTGCTCGCCGCGATCGGCCAGGTACCCCGGCACCTGTTCATCGACGATACCGCATTCCTGGAGATGGCCTATCAGGACATCGCCTTTCCCATCGGATGCGGACAGACCATCAGTCAGCCGTACACCGTCGCTTTCCAAAGTGCGATCCTCGCCGTGCGACCGGGTATGAAGGTGCTGGAGATCGGTACCGGTAGCGGCTATCAGACCGCCGTGCTTGCCAAGCTGGGGTGTAAGATCTTCAGTATTGAACGGCAACGACCCCTTTACCTACAGACCAAGGAACGCCTGGCCCGGTCGGGGGTGAAGGCCAATTTGTACCATGGCGATGGGTACGCTGGCCTCCCAAGGGAAGCACCTTTCGATAGGATCCTGGTGACCTGTGGAGCACCCTTTGTGCCTCAGGGACTTACCTCGCAATTGAAGCTGGGAGGGCGCTTGGTCATCCCAGTGGGCGAAGGGGATGAACAGCGCATGCTGCGGATCACCCGCTCTTCGGAGATGGATGTGTCCACCGAGGACCTTGGTGCATTCCGTTTCGTCCCCATGCTCCAGGATAAGGCCTGATTTGGCAGGATCTCAAAAGATCTCCCATATTTGCACCGCCGAAAACAATGGCACGAAAGTTGGCAAGTGGACCCCACGGTGGGGCGAGATGAACAAAAGGCTGTGCAAAGACGCCGAAAAGTTCATAACCTTGCACCGCCGATCAGCAAGATCTTCGTCCTGCCAACTCGAATAACCTCGAACCAAACAAGTACCTAAACAACGAACAATGAAGAAGCATGTACTGTTCTCGGCAGCCATGGTAGCTGCTATGAGCGCCTCCGCGCAAACGGGGGAGATCACCAGCAACCGCGGCGAGAACTGGCTGAGCCAGAGCGGTGACTGGGGCCTGACCTTCGATGCCACCCCGCTGTTGAACTACGCCGGCAACCTGTTCAATGGCACCGGTGCCAGCAGCAACACCAACGGTGGTGTAGCACTGAACAATTTCTTTTCCAGTGTAGGTGTGGGCAACGGAAGCGAAGGTGTGGTGATCGGTGGCAAGAAGCTCATCGATGCCAACACCGCCTATCGCGGTCGTGTGCGCATCGGCTTCGGTAGCCACAAGGACACCGAATTGGTGAACGTGGTACCTGCTCCGAACCCCGCTCCCGCTTACCCGAACCCCATGCCTCAAGTGGAGGATGTGACCAAGGAAGGTTACATGGCCGTGCAACTCGGTGCTGGCATCGAGAAGCGTTTCGGCAGCACCCGCGTTGTGGGTGTGTACGGTGGCGAACTGAACTTCGGCATCGGTAGCGGCAAAACGAC
>JADLAI010000036.1 GCA_020848295.1 Flavobacteriales bacterium | reverse complement strand
GTACACAGCTACACCAAGGTGATCTATCACGATGTGTACCCCGGGATCGACTGGGTGGTCTACACGACAGATGCGCGTCACTCCGGAGCTCCATCCGGGGTGAAATACGATTTCGTGGTAAGCCCCGGCGCTGATCCGAACGCGATCCGCCTGCGTTTCGAGCACCACGAAGAATTGGAAGTGAATGCCAACGGCGAACTCATCCATGGCAACCGCATGGGGCGCTTCACGGAAGAGCGGCCGGTGAGCTTCCAGGGTGGGAAGGAGATCGCGACGCGTTTCGTGCTTGAAGACGACGTCCTCCGCTTCGCCATTGAGGCCTACGACCACAGCCGCACGCTGACCATTGATCCTGCGCGCGTTTGGGCCACGTACTATGGCGGCCCGGACAATGACATCGGCCGCAGCTGCACAACGGACGCCAACGGTGACGTCTACTTGGCAGGATACACTTGGTCGCTTTCGGCGATCGCAGCGGGTGGCCATCAGAATACACTAGGCGGGGGCTTCAGAGATGCCTATCTCGTTAAGTTCAATAGCAACGGGCAACGACTTTGGGCCACCTATTATGGAGGAACGGATTACGACGAAGGATACGGGAGCGCTACTGACGCCGCCGGGAACGTGTTCCTGTGCGGGATGACTTGGTCCAGCAACGGCATCGGATCGGGTGGCCATCAGGATACATACGCAGGAGGCCAAGGCGATGCTTTTCTGGTGAAGTTCGACCCCACTGGTGCGCGTCTGTGGGCCACATACTACGGCGGGCCTGGTCAAGACCGCGGCTTTTCATGCGCAGTGGATGTCAACGGCAGTGTGTACCTAGCCGGTATCACGCTTTCCACCTCAGGTATCGCAAGCGGTGGCCACCAGAATACGATGGGTGGATCCTCCGATGCCTATCTGGTCAAATTCAGTTCTGGTGGAACCCGCGAGTGGGGCACCTATTACGGCGGCAACAATGGCGCCGAGGGCTTCTCATGCACAACGGATGGTAGCGGGAATGTTTATCTGGCGGGCAACACGTCCTCCACTTCCAATATCGCGGCGGGTGGCCATCAAAGCGACCTCGCTGGCATGCTCGATTGCTTCCTCGCCAAGTTCAACAGTGCCGGTGTGCGGTCATGGGCCACATATTACGGCGGGCCTGAACCGGATGGGGAAGGCCGTGTGGCAACGGATAACGCAGGCAATGTATTTCTGATCGGAAACACCAGTTCAACTTCCGGCATTGCTTCGGGCGGGCACCAAGAAACCTATGGCGGTGGATTGCGCGACGGCTTTGTCGCGAAGTTCAATGGTGATGGGCAACGGCTTTGGGGCACATACTACGGAGGAAGCGATGATGATCTAGCCAGCTCATGCGCTATCGATGGCAGCGGCAATGCCTATATCGCAGGTCGTTCCGGATCGCAAACAGGCATAGCTGCTGGCGGTTTTCAGAACATCCACGGAGGGTTGAGCGATGCGTTCCTGGTGAAACTCAACAGCGGTGGACAAAGGTTGTGGGGGACCTATTATGGTGGATCCGGTGCCGACCAAGGCTACGGTTGTGCTGTGAATGACGATGACCATGTTTTCCTTGCAGGCACCACCCCGCCCGGTACGGGTATGGCAGATGGGGGACACCAGAACACTTTTGGCGGTGGCTCCGGCGATGCCTTCCTGGTCAAGTTCGAAGGTGGTTCCGAAGGCATTTCCACGGGTAGCATTCCTGGGCCGCTTTGCTCAGAGACTCCCGTGAGCGTCCCCTTCACCACCACGGGCATCTTCAACGCCGGAAACACCTTCACGGCGCAACTCTCCGATGCTTCGGGCAGCTTCGCCGATCCGGTGGCCATCGGCAGCTTGAGCGGCACCACCAGTGGCTCGATCGACGCAACGATACCGGGAGGAACGACAACGGGTACTGGCTATCGCATCCGCGTGGTGAGCAGCGATCCAATATTGGAAGGAGATGACAATGGCGCTGACGTCGTGATCACTGCTCCTGGGGAGCCCTGCGATGATGGCGTTTCCAATACGCTGAACGACGTGGTAAGCGCGGAGTGCGTGTGCGCAGGTACGCCCACACCCATCACGCTCGTCGGTCAATTCAACCCAGCGAATGCGGGTGGTTTTTGCGGTATCGCTTACGATGCAGATAGTGCGTTGGTCTGGGCGTACGACTGTAGTGCCACCATCATTCAACAGTACACCTCTGCCGGGACTGCTGTGCGCTCCATTCCCCGCGCCGGAGAATCCAGCAACGATGCCGACCTGAGCATGGCGCCCGCTCAGATCGTGCTCGGCAGCTCCATGGTTCCAAACGGTCGCTTGCTCTTCTTCAATGGCGAAACGGGTACGGCGGACATCTACGGCATTGAGCAAGGCCCCGGTACCATCATCGATACCCTCGTTACCGCGTTCGGTCTCAACCACGTGGTCGGCGGCGCCTACCATCCGTTCCGCAACACCTACTTCCTCGTGCAGGACGATGATGCCAACACAGTGGACGAGAACCGCGTGGCCGAGGTCGATCCGGCAACAGGCGCCGTCCTCAACACCTGGCAGTTCACCGGCATTTTCGCCGTCAACTACGGCGATCTGGAAATATCGGCGGCTACCGGCAACATCTTCCTCGTCAGCAACAGCCAGAACAATGTGGCTGAATTCACACCGGAGGGTGCCTTGGTGTACATGCACCCGCTGCCCCCGGGTGTTACTGCGCTCAGCGGCCTCTCCTTGGACTGTGCCACCGGTACCGCATGGGCCTGCAACTCCAGCGGTGTCATCTACAACCTGGGCGGCTTCCCCTGTCAGTTGGCCGACCTCTGCCCCGGCGGCCCCGAACCGGGTACGCCCTGCGATGATGGCAATGCCGGCACCGTGAACGATGAGATCAACGCGGATTGCGACTGCGAAGGCGAACTCACCACAGGGCTATCGGGAACAGGAACCACCGGAACCGATCTGCGCGTGTGGCCGAACCCCGCGACCGATGAGGTATGGATCGATATCGGTGAGGCGGGCAGCGCGCCCGCGACGCTGGTCGTGCGGGATCTGCTCGGCAGGACCATCACCTCGCTGGGCCCGATCAACGCCAGCGGACCAGGCCTGTATCTGGTGCAATTGGGCGCATTGGCCCCTGGCACCTACATCCTGGACCTGGGCGTAGGCCAAAGGCAGTGGAGCCGCCGCCTGATCAAGGGCTGAAAGCCCGGCATGGATGAGGGAGGTGGCTTCATTCTTCACCGATCCGGCAGCCGATCGTTCACATTGCCCAACATGGTCCGATGTACGAGCAACCACCCTGTTCAACCACCCAAAAACCTACCCTCATGAAAGCACGCAACAACCTGCTCGCAACCGCGCTGGCCCTGGCCGTACCGCTGTGTACGTGGGCGCAAACGGAGAGCGAGCCGAACGACAACATCGCCAACGCGAACACGATTACCTTGGGTACCGCCATGAACGGCGACATGGGTGGGGCACCTTGCGGCTCGGGCACAAGCGACGACTTCTTCCGCTTGGACCTGCTGGCGGATGGCCAACTCACCTTCAACACCAACGCGGCCAACTCGGGTGCCGGCTCTGCGTTGCTGCGCTTGTACGTGTACAACAGCGGCGGCAGCCAGATCGCCTACTTCGACCATGTCACCGGGGCGAACAGCGTTCCCTCCAGCGTGAGCACGGATTGGGTATGTGCGAGCAAAGGCACGTACTATGTCCGGACCTACCGGCTCAGCGGCAGCGTGTGCTACACCTACGCCCTCACCGTGAGCTTGACCGCCCCGCTCTTCGCGGACGACCTGGAACTCAATAACAGCAAGGCCGATGCGGATGCCAACCCCTTGCTGCCCGAGAGCACCACGACAGAGGGTCACATCAACTTCAACCACTACGGGGATAACACGGATTGGTACCACATCCAAACCCCGGGGAACGGCGTACTGAACGTGATCCTGGCTTCCGAGGCCTCGGCGGCAGGCAACATCCGGGTGTATGTGCACAACGGGGGCGGTGCCCAGCTCGACTATTATGACAGGGCGATAGGCACGGGCGGTGTCGCGGCCGTAGACACTGTTTCCTTGAGTTGCTACGGGGCGGGCGACTATTACTTGCGCATCTATAGTCTGTCCGCCTGCGGTGTCAGTTACCAGCTGAGCTGGTATATGACGGCACCGTTGTTCGCCAACGATGCCGAACCCAACAACAACAAGGCCCAGGCCGACTTGAATCCCATCCTGCCCGCGAATACGGCGAGAGAGGGTCACATCAACTTCAACAACTACGGCGATAACGTGGATTGGCACCATATCCAAACCTCGGGGAACGGCGTCCTGAACGTGGTCCTGGCTTCCGAGGCAGTGGCGGCAGGCAACATCCGGGTGTATGTGCACAACGGGGGCGGCGCCCAGCTCGACTTTTATGACAGGGCGGTAGGCACGGGCGGCATCGCGGCCGTGGACACTGTTTCCTTGAGTTGCTACGGGGCGGGCGACTATTACTTGCACGTCCAAAGCCTGTCCTCCTGCGGTGTCAGTTACCAGCTGAGCTGGTACATGACGGCACCGTTGTTCGTCAACGATGCCGAACCCAACAACAGCAAGGCTGACGCGGATGCCAACCCCATCTTGGCGCATGGTGTGGTCACCGAAGGACAGGTGAACTTCTCCCACTACGGCAACAACGCGGAATGGTACCACATCCAAACACCGGTGAACGGCGTATTGAACGTGACGCTCGCTTCGGAGGCCGCCGGGGGAGGCAACATGCGCATCTATGTGTACAACGGGGGCGGCAGCCAGTTGGCGTATTTTGACACACCAGTGGGTACTGGCGGCGTTCCGGCCACCGGCACGGTATCGTACGACTGCTACGGGCAAGGCGACTACTACCTGAACGTGGTGAGCCTCAGCCCCTGTGGGGTCAGCTACCAGTTGAGCTATACGATCACCCCGGCGCCTTTCACCAACGACACCGAACCGAACAACACCACGGCAACTGCCTTGGCGTTCGATCCGGAGGCCTATTCCCTGCATGGGAACCTGGACTTCAACCATTACGGGGACAACATGGACTACTACAGCATCCACGTCGTTGGTCTGGTCCCCATCACCTTCGACCTGGAGATGGATGCGGGATCGGCCGGAACTCTCCGGATATACTTGTACAACAGCGGCGGCTCGCAGATCGACTACACCGACATTCCGTTCGCGGGCGGGCATGCGCTCACTGCTGCTACGGTGAACTTCACGGGACCATTCAGCGGGAACTACTATCTGAGGCTGACCACCCAGTCATCCTGCGGCCTCAGCTACCGGCTCCCGTGCAACGACGATGACGACGACGGCGTGTGCAACACATTCGACCTCTGCCCCGGCACCCCCAACGGCGATGGCGTGAATGGCGACGGCTGTGCCTGCTCCCAGCTCACCGTGGATGACGGCGACCCCTGCACCTTGGACGAGTGCAGCAACGGCATCGTGACCCACACCTTCCAGGATGCCGACGACGACCAGACCTGCGATGCCAACGACGGTTGCCCCAACGATCCCAACAAGATCGCTGCTGGTGCCTGCGGCTGCGGCAACACCGATGTGCCCACCACCTGGTACGCGGACAACGACGGTGACGGCTTTGGCGACCCCAACAACAGCCAGGCCGGCTTCACCTGCGACCAGCCCATGGGCCATGTGGCCAACAACACCGACCTCTGCCCCACGGACATCAACAAACAAGTGCCTGGTGCCTGTGGATGCGGCGTGGCCGATACCGACACCGACAACGACGGCATCGCCGACTGCAACGACAACTGCCCGAACCTGGCCGGGGTGCAAGGTGATGCCTGCGACGACCTCGACGCCAACACCACCGGCGACGTGATCGACGCCAACTGCGAGTGCCACGGCACGCCCCAGGGCGGATGCGTACAGAACGAGGTGATCCTCTCCATCCACGGCGATGGTGTGAGCAACGTGGGATGGACCCTCTACGACCAAGGCGGCAACACGGTGGCTTCGGGTGGGCAGGTCTACCCCAACGGCGACCACGCCCAGACCCTCTGCCTCGCCGATGGATGCTACCGCTTGGCCGTGACCGACGGTGAAGGCGATGGCATACTCGGTGGCGGATACCTGCTCACCACCGCCGCAGGACAACGGATCATCGACAACACCGCCAACTTCAGCAGCGGATCCCTTAGCGCCATCAGCGGCAACCAGACCTTCTGCCTGCCGATCGGATCCGACAAGCCCATCTTCGCCAGCTGCGACAAGCTGGACTGGGTGAACAACAAGTTCATCGTGGCCACCGCGAACCCCACCGTTTCCGCACAGTACGGCGTTACCAACACCACCAGCGGCTACGAGTTCTGGTTCTACGACCCCAACGGCAGCTACAGCTTCCGCCGCTTCCGCAGCCACGCCACCAGCGATGGCTACGGTTCCGGTGCGCTGCGCGCCTGCCACTTCAAAGTGAACGGCTGGACCAACAGCATGGCCACCCCGCACCTGCCCGCGAACATCCTGCTCAACGTGCGCGTGCGCGGTCGTGTGGCCGGTAACAACCTGGCGTTCGGCCCTGCCTGCCAGTTCAAGATCGATGCTGCTCTCGCGGCTTGCCCACGCGTGAAGCTGCAAGACGACCCGGCCAACACCAGCGACTACAGCTGTGGCGTGAACCGCGAGTTCGGTGGTGCCAGCCGTCCGGCCAACCGCATCTACGCCAACCCGCCCCAGCCTGTGCCCGCCGTGGCCAGCAGCAACGTGCGCTACCAGTTCCGCTTCCGCATCGCGGGTGAGGGCATCTGCATCGTGCGTCCGCCCCAGAAGAGCGCGCAGCTGGTGCTGAACTGGACCAACGGTACACCGCTCCAGTGCAGCAAGACCTACGCCGTGGATGTGCGCGTGAGCCTCAACGGCGGCGCCACCTGGTGCTTCGGACCCGGTAGCTCCAGCCAGGCCGCAGCATGTGCCGATACCGACGACTGGGGCAAGGTCTGCGAGGTGACGATCAACTGCCAGGAGATGGATGGCGGGAACAACAGCATGGCCCTGATGGGTGATGGTGTGTTCACCCTCTACCCCAACCCCAACCACGGCGACCAGCTCTTCCTGAACGTGACCAACGTGCAGCAGGGCGTGAACACCGTGAACGTGGATATGTACGACCTCTCCGGCAAGCGCGTATGGGCACGTACCATCGCCGTACAGGACGGATTCGTGAAAACGAACCTGGACCTGAACGGCGACCTGGCCGGCGGCATGTACATGGTACACATCACCGCGGGCGACAAGGCCTACACCGAGCGCCTGGTGATCCAGCCGTAAGGCACGCATGCGATAGGGGAAGCCCCGACCGCCGCAAGGTGGGCGGGGCTTCCTGCTTCAACCACCCGATCACAGCAGCGGGCGATGCGCGGGGCGAGCGGTGGGCGTGGGTGGTGCGGGGGGGCTACCTTCGCCCCGCACCACCCAGGTACCTGCCCATGATCGAAGTACAAGGCATCGTGAAACGCTTCGGGAACCACACCGCGCTCGATGGCGTGAACATGACCGTTCCCGAAGCACAG
>JADLAI010000035.1 GCA_020848295.1 Flavobacteriales bacterium | reverse complement strand
GTACGAAGGGGTCGCTATAACTCTCCAGCGAGGGCAGCAGCTCCTTGATCCGGTCATGGATGCTGAACAACTCACGCATCTCCACGGTGATCTGGCCCATCAATGCCACCTCCTCGTGCTGCCAATCGGCCATGAGCGTGTCGATACGGTCGAGCAACTGGGGCAGCTCCCTGCTGGTGAGGTCCACCAGGTTGGTCTTTTCCGGGGCATCCGCGCGGCTTTCGAGCAATGCCCAGTGTTTGATGAGCATATGCGCGCTAACGGTGATGTTGCGCAAGCGCACCAGCGCGTCCACGCTCGGACTGTACACTTCATTGATCTCATTGTTGATGCCCCTGCTCCGCTCCAATGAACGGTTGGTCAGGACCACCACGAGCAGCGCGAAGAAGATGAACAGGCCGAAGCCCATGCCAATCCTCCGTCCGATCGTCAGGCGGAATCTCATCCTGTTGTCACCGGTGTTCTTCCGGTGCGATCTCCTCGAACAACCGGCGGAATTTTTCCGAACTCTCCTGGTCCTGGAGGCTGTAGTAGATCCCCTCCAGCCCAAGCAGGGTCTCCCTTCGCGTCGGATTCATGTCGTGGGCCTTCAGCATGTACGGAAGCGCCAGGAGGAAATCCCCTCGACTGGCCTCCTGCACCTGAAGGATCGTGGGGATCTCATCCTCCGCGTCGATCCGTCGGATCTTGAAGACCCCTCGGTTGTAATAGAGGGTGGCGAGGTTGTAATTGGCTCCGTAGTTCTCCGGGTCCAGGCTCAATACATGTTCGTATGCGCCCACCGCCTTGTCGAACATGGAGGTATCCGCACGTGTGGCGCTGAATCGTTTGGTGTAGACCGTGCCCAGCGCATTGGTGAACTCCACCTCCCTTGTGCGTAGGTCAGCCTTCGGGTCGAGCACCAGTGCAGCTTCCTTGTAACTGGCGAATACCGCCTGCGCCCGGACATCATTCATCGCGGTCAATGCCTTGGCCGCGTCGTTGAAGTAGGATTTCGCCAGATAGTCATAGGCTTGGGTGGCATTCTCCTTGTAGGTGCCCACGGTATCAAGGGCCATGCACTGTCGCAGGCTGTTGATCGCGGTGGCCCGGAGCGTGTCGGCCTCGGTGGTATCGGTCGCGTTCTTGTACGCATCCTTGTAGATGAACCCACGCAACAGCCACGCCTCAGCGTTCGATCCATGATCCGCACCGACCACCGCTTGATCAATGAGTCCCTTCGCCTCCAACAGTGCACCGGCCTGGTACTTCCGAAGCGCCTCGACCAACGGGTCGCCCTGGGCTTGTACCATGCCGGTGTACAGCAGCAGGGACAGCAGGATATGTAAGAGGCGCTTCATTCCTCTACGCGGTGTGCCAGGTTCTTCAAGGTAAGTCCCACTACCAGGCCGTGCTTCTGCGCATTGGCCAGGCTCATCTCGTATTTCAATAAGTTATCCACTCGCACGAAATTCACCACGGCCCCATCCTCCAGGGCGCCGGCGTATTCGGTCACCACCAAGGTCGGCTTGCCGCTCATGCGTTTGTAGATCTCGGGCAGCAGGCTCAGATCACTACGCCCCACGAAAAGCATGTGGCAGCGCTCCACTTCGGCCGAGTGCGGCAGCTTCCGCACCTCGATCGGCTGTTTGCCGATGGTCCGGGTGGAGTATTGCTTGATGAGTTCCTGATACAGATTGGCGCTTCCCAGTACCCCGATCACGAAATTGCCGTTGCGCATTTCGGCATCCTTCCATTCCACCAGCTTGGCGATGTTGTACAGGTAGTTGGCCTGTAGCATGGCCGTGGTGTCCTTGTCCGCTTCGCGAGGCTGCTGGGGCACGGCCGCGAAAAGGAAGAAGGGGGCAACGAGCAGGATACGCAGGGACCGGGTAACGGTCATTGACCGAGGCGTAGTTTTACCCCCGCTCCTTGCTGATCCCGTGCCGAACTTCACCAACACGTGGCAAAGTAGGCGGATGCTCATCCTGTGCCGGGTGCTGCTTCCGTGCATCTGTCAACAGATGTGTGTTGACGTATCGGCGCAGTCCGTAAGGGAGCGCGCATTCGACGCTGCTGCGGCCGTAAGTGAGCAGGGGTACGAATGGTTGGCATGGAGCACGACCCACATCGGGCACCGGCTCACGGGCAGTGACCAAGGCCGCAAGGCCGAAGCATACGCCGATAGCCTGTTCCGGGCCGGTGGTCTGGACACCGTGTATTTCGAGCCGTTCGAGGCGGAGGTGTGGAACCGGGGTGATGTGAGCCTTTCGGTGGAGGGTGGCGGAGGAGCGCGGCAACTGTCCTGCACAGCGCTTGCCAATACCCCACTTGCGGCACTGGTCGAAGCCCCTATCCTTGACGCGGGGAATGGCCTGCCCGATGACCTGGCTCGGCTGGGTCCGGTAGCGAGGGGGGCGGCTCTATTGGTCAATATCGGGCTGGTGGCCGCACCGGAGGGCACCTCGAACCTGCACCGCAGCGAAAAGGCAGCACTGGCAATGGAACAGGGGGCGGCAGCGGTCCTGTTCGTCAATCAGGTGGCCGGCGGGATCGTGCTGACGGGGACGGCATCCATTGATGGCCAACTGATCCCGGTACCTGCTGTGTGCCTATCCATCGAGGATGGAACCCTATTGCGCGAAAGGTTGCAGCAGGGTGAGGTCCTCCGCGCGCGGCTCTCCATGCACAACAAGAGCACCCGCGTGAGTGCCCGCAACGTCGTGGCGGAATTGCGGGGATCCGAACTGCCTGATGAGGTCATCCTGGTCGGTGGGCATCTGGACAGCTGGGACCTGGCCACCGGCGCCACGGACAACGGGCTTGGCGCGTTCTCCATCATCGACCTCGCACGGTTGATGGCGAACATGCCCTTTCGACCCCAACGCACCATCCGGTTCGTCCTTTTCATGGGCGAGGAACAAGGCCTGCTCGGATCCTCTGCCCTGGTGGGCCGATACGGCCGCACGGGCGCATTGGACCAGCTCCGTTGCATGATCAACCTGGACATGAGCGGTGATCCACAGGGCTTCGGGATCGGGGGGCCGACCGGTTGGGGCTCCGTGATCCGCGACGCCTGTTCCCGGATCCACCGGCTCGATACAGCCTCGTTCAAGGGAAGCACGAGGGAGGTGCTATGGCTGCACAGTGATCACCAGCCCTTCCTGCTTCGGGGTATACCCGTGATCTATCCGCTCAGCGACCTGGGCCAGCACGTCTACGCGTGCTATCACAGCAGTTGTGACGACATCCACTTGGTCGAGCCGGTAGCCATGACGAACAACGTCCGATTCGTCGGCGCACTGGTCTATGAACTGGCCGGGGCGAGTCGTTTACCCGGCCATTTCACGCCAGCGGAATTGAAGGCACGCCTGATCAGCGAGGGCTTGGAAGCGCCATTACGCATAGGCGGAGCGTGGCCCTGGGAGTGATGGGTCAGGCGCCCTTGGTCGGAGCGGCCGCACCCATTCCCTGCAGATCGCGATCGAAGAGATACAATCCCCCCTTATCGCTGCCGATCAGGTTCAGCTTATCGATCATGGTGCGGGCAAGTGCCTCCTCCTCGATCTGTTCGCTCACATACCACTGCATGAAGTTGTGCGTGGTGTAGTCCTTCTCCTTCAGGCAGG
>JADLAI010000034.1 GCA_020848295.1 Flavobacteriales bacterium | reverse complement strand
GTTCGGCCCGCTCCCGGTGGAGTTGTTCCAGGTCACGCGGTGTCACGTAGTTCGCCACCCCATCGGGTAGGGAGGCTCGTGGTGGTACGAGGGGCACCTCCTCCTGGTCGTCCTCGCGTACGGATCCACGGCTCATGGCCCGAAATTACTGTGGCGGCGGCTATGCAGCGGTCTTCGCAAGACCTTGTGCGGACAAGGATGCTAAGGAAGATCACTCCTTGGTTTCGTTGCTGGACTCCCCGTGTCCGCAGCGGCTGGATCATCGTCGATCCTGCGGTCCATCCCCTGCGGACCCGGTGATCGGATCGTACGGTCGGCTTCCTTTGTTGCCCATGCGGGGCCTTTTCTATGGCAATTGGTTCATCGGTCTTTGCGCTGTGGCTCTCGGAGTGGAAGCCGCCATGCAACAAGGAGTGCCCCTCAATGGTCCATGGTACCACATCCTGATCTTCTTGGGCTGTGTCGCATTCTATAACCATGCGTACCGTGACCTGGAGCGGGTGAAGGTGGGCGACGATCGTGTGCGTTGGTATGCGCTCCATGGTCGGTGGCAACAGGTGATGCAGTATTTGATCGTCGGGGTACTTTGTGCGGCCCTGGCCGTTGCGTGGGTCGTTTTCCATGGGCATGTGCTGCACATGCGGGCGCATCACCTGCTTTCCTTGGTCGCATTCCCGTTCGTCGGTGTTGCGTACTATGGGATACACGGTGCTTCACTGCGGCGGGTCGGTTGGCTGAAGCCATTCGCGCTTGGTTTCGTTTGGGCCGGTGTGGTCACCGTGTATCCGGTGGTGGTGTATGCGATCCTGCATGACACGGATATGCCCGCTGCCGGATCGACCGGGCGCCTCTTCCTCAAGAACATGATGTTCCTCGCGGTGCTCTCCGTGCTGTTCGATATCAAGGACCATGCGGCCGACCATCGGAACGACCTCCGGACTTTCGTGGTCCAACGCGGCTTGCGTACCACCCTGTTCCGGATCGTTCTCCCACTGACCCTTCTGGGTATCCTGAGCTTCCTCGTTCACGGCGCCACGCACGGTTTCAGCTTCATGAAGTTGCTCTTGAATTCCATCCCCTTCCTCGCCCTGCTCGCGGTGATCCACGCACTGCGCAAGCGGCGTTCTGTGCTGTACTACCTCGCCGTGGTCGATGGCCTACTCCTGTTGAAGGCTCTTTGCGGGATCTTTTCCACGTTCTGGCCCTGAGGGCAGGATTCTCTGCCGACGTGTTTCTTTGTGCCCCCTTACCCACATGGAACTACTGGATATCACCATCGCACTGCTCACGCTGATCACCCTGGAGGTGGTCCTGGGCATCGATAACATCATCTTCATCTCCATCCTGGCCGATCGCTTGCCGGTGGACCAGCGCGACCGGTTGCGGAAGCTCGGGATCGGCCTGGCCATGGTCATGCGTCTGCTCCTGCTCACCGTGCTCTCCTGGATCATGAAGCTCGATACCGACCTTTTCAACATCGCCGGGCAAGGGGTGAGCGGGAAGGAATTGATCCTACTGCTTGGCGGTGTGTTCCTCCTGTACAAGGCCACGCGCGAACTGGGCCACATGACCGAGGAGGACGTGGCGGGACCGGCGACGACCAATGCCAGTACATTCGGAAGCCTGTTGCTTCAGGTCCTGCTGCTCGACCTGGTCTTCTCCATCGATTCCATCATCACGGCCGTTGGCATGGTGAGCGAGCTCTGGCTGATGTACGTGGCGGTGATCGTCACCGTCATCATCATGCTCTTCGCCTCCAAACCCATTGCCGCCTTCATCAGTGCGCACCCCAGTTTCAAAGTGCTCGCGCTGAGCTTCCTCATGGTGATCGGTGTGGCTTTGGTGGCGGAAGGAGCGGGGTACCCCATCCCCAAGGGCTTCATCTATTCATCCATGGCCTTCGCCTTCTTCGTGGAGGTGATGCAGCTGCGCCTGCTTCGGAAGAAGGGCGCCTGATGAACTTGCCAACCGACCATTTCACACGCCTGCACAGGGAGAGATGGCCAGTGGAGCCGGCTGCGTCGCTGAATGATCCAGGTCGGTTCAATGAACGTCCAACGGTGTTGGTCATCACGGGTCAGGTGTTGTCCGTGGTAGGGCCCTCGATGCTCCAGCCCTGACCGATCCCGAACGACCACGAAAGTGAAGGCGTGGTACGGGTACGGAATGAAGACCGGGAAAGACCCTTCTTGCGGTCATTGTTTGATGAAGCTGCCGCGCAACACCCGGCCCGAAGCGCAGACCAACCGCACCTGGTGGATGCCTTGGGCCAATGCCCGTACATCGAGGCTCGCGCCATCAAGGTCCATATGGTGCAAGCGCCCGATCCCATCGACGACCTCGGCCCGGATCACGCGCTCGTTGCCCACGCTCAACGTGATCCGATCGGTGGCCGGATTCGGATAGGCCTTGATCGTGTTGATGCTGCTGTGCTCAGTCACGTCAACCTCGTCATACAATAACCCGTTCCGGTGGATCCGCGCACCATAGAGATCACCGGGCGCTGTTTCCCAGAAGGCTACCACGCCACCGCTACCATCGGAGAGTTCCACACGATCGCCGTAGAAGGGCTGTGGCCCGGTGCTGAAGGAGACCGGGGCGGGCCAGGCCATGCTGCCATCGTTCCGTACGCGCTGCGCGCAGAACTTATGCGGGCCGGTCATGTCCATGATGCCGATCACCGCACCGCTGTCACTGGCCACGATGCGCGGGGTGGGGATGTAGCTGCTCTCCTGGATGGTCGGCACACCATCGGCGGCCCATAGCGCAGTACCGGTGGCCAGGCCGAATTTCTGCATGTACAGGTCGGCGTTGTTAGCCGGCGGGCGATTGTCATAATATGCCACGAACAACTCGGTGCCCATGGTCATGATCGCGGGCTGGGCCTGTACGTAGGTTGGCAGGTCGCAGGCAGGCAGCACGCCGGGCGACCATAGCGATGTGCTTGTGGTGTCAATGCGGCGCATGCGAAGATCCCCGTTGACCTCCCAAACGGCGGTGATCGTGCCTTCAGGATCCGATGCGGTCGCGAAGGCGTAGTTGAGGCCTTGCGCATCGGCCAGGTCGATGTCCGCTGGCCATACCGCGGTCCCCAGGCTGTCGAATCGTTGCGCCTTCAAGCAAGTACCTGCGCCGTTACCGCACCGGACGTTGAACAGGACCCCACCCACGCCATCGGGGTGGACCGAAAAGGACCCCCAGTATCCCGAGGCGGGTTGCCCGATAGTGGGGAACTGCACCGTCCCATCCATGCGCACCCGTTGCATCCGGTAGCCGTAGCCACCACCACCACAACTTTCGCAATAGGCCACCAGGTACAGGCAACTGTCGCTCGGCACCACCTTCATGCTCCGGTAGTCCAAGCCGGTGAGCAGGATGGAGGACGTAGGCCACAAGGCGGATCCGTCCCCATCGAAACGAATGGCGCGTATGGTGTCCATGAAGTTGATCTGCGCATGGGTTCCGTAGGCCATCATCACCGAGCCATCCGGCAGGAGCAGCGGCTCCAGGATGTTGATGCTCCGTGCAGGATCGCTGAGCAACAGTTCACCGTTGGCGGTCCACAAGGCATTGCCTTCGCTGTCAAAATGCTGTCCGTAGAGGTCGGCCTTGGCGGCGTTGTTGCGCGCATCGCTCCAGAACACGTACCAGCCGCTGTCGGCATCGGCGATGGCCCGCATGGAACGCTGCTGGTTCGGCGCGTTGCACACGGTCATCGGGTTGGCGGGATCGCTGCTCCATTGGGCACTGGCGCGGTATGCGGTGACCGTAAGGAGGACCAGCACCAGCGCGACACCGAGGCATGCCCAGATGGCGAGTTGGGTCAGATGGTCAACGAGTTTCTCGCGGCGCATGCGGGGGGTGGGTGGAACGTGGTTCATGGGGGAGCTTGGTGATCCAAAGCAAGGTCCGGTGCGTGCCGAATGCAGCGACCTCCGAGGGAACGGTCGGGTGGGCGAGGGAGCGGTCAACCAGCGAGTGCTTTCAGCACCTCCTCCTTCTTCCTCCTGCTGATCTCCACGCGCACGCTGTTCTTCAGCACCACGTGTCCATCATCCAGGTGGGTGATCGCCGAGCGGTTCACCAAGGAGGAGCGATGCACGCGCAGGAAGCCGAGCGGTGCAAGCATGTCCTCATAGTCCTTCAACGTGCGGGCGGAAATGTAGCGGCGGCCATCGGTGGTGTGCAACTCGGTGTAGTTGTCGTCCGCCGTGCAATGCGTGAGGTCGGCTGGTGCTACGAAATAGGTGCGATCGCCTTGCGTTAGGGTGAGCTTCATCGCGTGCTCATCGCGCTGTCCGATGTTCGCCAGGAATTGTTGTTGCACCGTGTTCCGGTCCTCTTGCGGATGGCGTTCCTTGAAACGCTTCAAGGCCTCGGCCAGTTCATCGGGTTGCACGGGCTTGAGCAGATAGTCGAGGGCACTGAAGCGGATCGCTTGAATGGCGTATCGTTGAAAGCCGGTGCAGAAGATCACCTCGAAGGGCCAGGTCTTCAGTTGCCCCAGCAGGTCGAAGCCGGTGCCACCGGGCATTTCCACGTCGAGGAAGAGCAGGTCGGGCCATAGTGCGCCGATCCGTTCGGCTGCTTGTGCGATGTTCGCTGCTTCGCCTTCCACCACCACCTCCGGGTGCCGGGTCAGCAGGTTCCGCAAGTATTCCCGGTTCGCCGGGTCATCGTCCACGATCAGGGCCCTGATCATCGCGCGTTCGTTGTGTGCAAGATAGACCACCCGGATCACGCGCCGGTTCCGGACAAGGAAACGGATGTTCGTTGCTGAAGGCAAGTACCGAAATGAACCGTGCGAACACCGAAGCAGGCCCTGGATCGAGGCTGCGGCGTGGTTCGTGAGCGAATGGCTCAGCCCAGTTCCACGGTGATACGGGTTCCGGCCGCTTTCCCATCGGGATCCGCGAGGTCATTGATCCGAATGGCGCCTTGTTCCCCCAGCCGACGGGTGAGCAGTTTCAACCGTTCACTGGTCAATTGCATGCCCAGGGAGGTATGTGCGGCAGGGCTGTCCTCCTTCAAACGGGCCGCATGCGTACGACCGATCCCGTTGTCGGTGATGGTACACGTCACCTTGTCGCGATCCAGGCTGAATCGCACGTTCAGCGTGCGTTCACCCAGCTTGTTCGCCAATCCGTGCCACACCGCGTTCTCCACGAAGGGCTGCACGATCAAGGCGGGAACCGCCGCTTCGTCATCCAGCAGATCGGGGTCTGCCGTCACTTCGTAGCGTAGCTCGTTCAACCGCTGCGATTCCAAAGCGAGGTACTGGCGCAGGAAGTCCATTTCCTCTTGGATGGTCACCGTGTCGTTCACGCTATGGTCCAGCACCATGCGCAGCAAGCGTGCAAAACCTTGCAGGTAGGCGAGCGCCTCCACCTGTTTGCCCGCTTGCGTCATCTGTGCGGCGCTGTTCAGGCAGTTGTAGATGAAGTGCGGGTTCATCTGGCTGCGCAGCAGTTTCATTTCAAGCAGCCCGTTGATCTCGGTGATCTCCTTGTTGCTGTCCGCGAGTTGTTGGTTGAGCTTTTTCAGCACGTTGGTGTGCTTCTGTTTCTGTAGGAAGTTGCGCAGCAGGAGCAAGGCGGCCACCAGCACGAGCACCACCAACGCGATGCTGGCGTACAGTTTCACCTGGCCACTTCGGATGCGTGCGGCCTGTTCGCTGTTCTCCGCGCGTAACAGCAGGTTGTCCGCTTCCTTTCGTTCGGTCTCGAATTCGGTGCGCAAGCGCGCCAGCTCACGCTGGGTGTCCGAGCCTTGCATGCTGTCCTTCAACGCGATGTAGCGGTCGTAGTAGCGCATGGCCGCCTCGGCGTCGCCCTTCTTTACCGCCAGTTTGGCCAAGGCCAACTCATATTCCAGGATCAACGGGATCTGCCCGGAGTTCGCGCCCAACGCATGGCCTTCGTTCAGACTTTTCTCCGCTTGCTGAAGGTCGCCCATTGCGAGATGTACCGAACCGATCCGCTTGAGCACATACGCTTTATCCATGGCGCTATGCACGCTGTCGTAATGGGCCAAGGCGATCCGGTAGTGGTCCAAGGCCTTGCGCGGATCGTGGTCGGAATGGAGGTCGCCGATGTTCTCCTCGGCCAATCCCCAACCGCTGTGGTCCGGCAGCGATCCGTATATGGCGATCGCCTCGTTGTACGCCGCAAGGGCGTTCAGGGTGTCCCCTTGTTCGCGCATGGTGTTCGCCAGGGCGAGGATGCAATTGGCTTCGTTCCCCCGGCGGCCCAACAGGGCCTCGAACGCACGTGCACGATCCAGGTACTCCTTGGCGTGGTCGAGGTCCTTGAGTTTGCGGTACGCCACACCAATGGAGTAGAGGGTGATGCTGGTGCCGGCGGTGTCGTGAACGGATTCGCTCAGAGCGAGTGAACCGAGGAAGTGTTTCAGCGAGGCCACGCTATCACCGCGCTTCTCGGCCACCCATCCCAAGTTGCTCAGGGTCACCGCCGTGTATTCGGGCTTGCCGATCCGTTGGAAGATCCCAAGTGCGATCCGTAGGAGGGAATCCGCCCGGTCCAGTTGGCCTTGTTCCGCGGCCAACCAGCCCAGGTTGTTGTGGGCATCGCCCAGTGCCCGCGGATTGTTGATGCGCTTGGCCAAGGTCATGGCCTGTTCACCGGCCAACCGGGCGCTGTCCGGTTCGGAGCGGATCATGTTGAAGCAGATCCTGGCCAGCGCATCGGCCCGCAGGGTATCGTTGGTGGCTGTGGCCAGCGTTGCGCGAAGGCCGGGCACCAACGAGGCATCCTGACCGTGCAGGCTGGCGGCAAGGGCGCAGGTGAGTGCCAGGAGGAGCTGACGCATGAAAACAGAAAAGGCCATCCGAAGATGACCTTTTTTGCGGACCGGACGGGACTCGAACCCGCGACCTCCGCCGTGACAGGGCGGCATTCTAACCAGCTGAACTACCGGTCCGTTCAGCCCCGCATTTTGGCAGGGCGGGTGCAAATGTAAGGGTACGGGACACTTCTGCAACACCTCGGCAAAAAAGCGTGTGCCCTTAATAAAGTCGGGCTCGTTTCGTGAGGAACTCCAGCAGGATCGGCTCAAAGCCGGCGTTGATGTCAGCCTCAACCAGGTCGATCCGGTATTGGCCGCACTTGAGTTTCAGCCTGTGCCAACGTTCGGTCATGGCGGTCCTGTACGCCTCCCGAACCTCGGCCGGGTGGGCTTTCAGTTGCTCTCCGGTCTCCACATCCACGAAGGTGTAGGGGCGGTCGGCCAGGTCAAGTTCCAACTCGTGCTTGCGGTCCACCACGTGGAACAGGATGATGTCGTGCTTGTTGAAGCGTAGGTGCTGGAGTGCGTCGAATACCTCTGCCTCGCGGTCGGCACTATCCAACATGTCGCTCAGGACCACCACCAAACTGCGTCGATGCGCACGTTGGGCGATGTCGTGCAGCGCCTCCACCACCGAGGTCTTCTGGCCACGCGCCGGGGCCTGGGTGCCCAATAAGGCCTCCAGATGCTGCATCAGGTGGCGCAGATGCACGGCATTGCTTCGCGCCTCCTCTTTCACCAACACCCTGTCGCTGAAGGTGGTCAACCCCACTGCATCGCGCTGTTT
>JADLAI010000033.1 GCA_020848295.1 Flavobacteriales bacterium | reverse complement strand
GTGGATGCCCGCGATGCGTTCTACGGTGCGCTCAAGGGGAAGGAGGACCCCGAGGAGAAGCGCAAGGCCATCGGTAGGACCTTCATCGAGGTCTTCGAGCGCGAGGCCAATCGGATCAAGGACGTGAAATGGTTGGGCCAGGGAACGATCTACCCCGATGTGATCGAGAGTGTGAGCGTGAACGGCCCCAGTGTCACCATCAAGAGCCATCACAATGTGGGCGGGCTCCCCGATCGCATGAAGCTGAAGGTGGTGGAACCTCTGCGCTTGCTCTTCAAGGACGAGGTGCGCCGCGTGGGCCGCGAACTCGCGTTGGACCCCAACATCCTCGGTCGCCATCCCTTCCCCGGTCCGGGCCTGGCCATCCGCATTCTGGGCGAGATCACCCCGGAGAAGGTAGCCCTGTTGCAGGAAGTGGACCACATCTTCATCCAAGGCCTGCGGGACGAAGGGTTGTACGACCAGGTCTGGCAGGCCGGCGCTATCCTGCTCCCCGTGCGCAGTGTCGGGGTGATGGGCGATGAGCGCACGTACGAGAACGCGGTGGCGCTACGAGCCGTGAGCAGTACAGATGGGATGACCGCCGATTGGTGCCACCTCCCTTATGATTTCCTGGCACGGATCTCGAACAGCATAATCAACCGGGTGCGCGGCGTGAACCGCGTGGTGTACGACATCAGTTCCAAACCGCCCGCTACCATCGAATGGGAATGACCGCACGCATCCTGGCCTTGGGTCTTGTTCTGATCGGTGCGGGTCACCTGCAAGCGCAGGAGCAGCGCACGGTGAATGGGCGCAAGTACACGGTACACCTGGTTGAAGCGGGTCAGACGCTCTTCGCCATCGCACGGGTCAACGCGGTGCCTGTGGAGGTGCTGCTCGCTGTGAACCCATCGGCGCAGGATGGCTTGAGCATCGGGGAGGAAGTGCTGGTCCCCCAGGATGCAGTGGTGAAGAAGGACCTGAAGCGTGCGCCTGAATTGCGCAATGGTGAACTGGTGCATCAGGTGCGGAAGAAGGAGACCCTTTTCGGCCTCGCCCGACAGTATGGGGTGGACATGAACCAGCTATTGGAGCGCAATCCGGGTGCCCTGAACCTGCATGAGGGCATGGAACTGGTGATCCCGGTGGCCAAGGTCGTGGGGGCACCGGCCAATACGCTTCGACCGGCCACGGCCGGTGGGGGCCAGGAGCACCTGGTACAGGCCGGCGAGACCCTTTTCAGCCTGGGTAAACGCTATGGTCTGGACCCCGACGCGATCAAGGTCGCCAATGGTGGACTTCCGGAGGGGCTGAAGGCCGGGACACTGATCCGGATCCCCGGCGAAGCGAAGGAGGACATCGCATCCACGCCAGTGGTGCGTATCAGGGAGCGGATGCGCTACAAAGTGGGTTTGCTCCTTCCGTTCTCCATTGCACGCAACGACAGTGTGCTGGCCAGGGTACAAGTAGGAGTGGATGCTCGGTATTACGAACCGACACGCGCGGCCATCCAGTTCCATAACGGGGCACGAATGGCGATCGATTCCTTAACGGCCTTGGGCCTGAACGCTGATATCGATGTGCTCGATGTGGGCGATGATAGCAAGGTGTGGAACCCGGTGATCAAACAACCGGGAATACAGGACTACGACCTGTTCGTGGGACCCTTCAACCGTTCGGCCATCGAGCAATTGGCCCGCACCAATCCCCGTGCCCACATCGTGTGTCCGGTGCCCCAAAGCAGCAAGGTGATCCTGGGCATGCCCAATGTGAGCAAGGTGAGCCCCACCCGCTCCGATCTTGTGAAACATGCGGCCCGTTTCGTGGCCAACCGCTTCGCCAATGCGAACATCGTCCTGCTTCGGCCCGAACTCGCCAGTGAAAAAGAGACCCAGCAACAGGTGTTGACCACCGTGAACGAGGCCCTTCGTGTACGCACGGACCGCGTACGTGATTCCATACTCGTGGTGCGGACCGGGAAACGTGACCTTGGCGACCTCGCCGCAAAGCTGGATGCCAACCGGCTGAATGTGCTCCTGGCCCTGAGCGACGATGTGGAGTTCGTGACCGCCTTGGTGACCAAGCTGAAACCCCTGGCCGCCAAGTACCGCATTCGCTTGGTGGGGACCGAATCCTGGACCACGATGCCCTCTGTAGCGGCCGCCGACCTGGATGTACTCGACTTCTCCTTCGCAGCACCGGCCTTCTACGATCCGACCGATCCACGTACCGTGGCCTTCACGGCCAGGTTCCGCGACCAGAACAAGGCTGACGTGGACAGTTATGCCCTGCTCGGTTTCGATGTGACCTTCTATTACCTGAAGGCCCTGCTTACACAAGGGATGGGCTTCGCCGACCACTTCCAAGAGGTGACCAGCGAGCCGCTGTACATGGGCTTCAGAATGAGCAGGACCGGGCTGGAGAACGGCTTTCGGAACGAGTTCGCCATCATGCTCGAACAGGAGGACCTGCGGTTGGTGAAGATGCCATGAATAGTACCATCTCGCAGTAATAGCCTTTCGCCATACTGAGGCACCAGAAGATGCGCCGCTGTATGGTGAAAGGGTATAAGGTCCAGCCCGATCCGCTTGCCCTCTTTCCGGATGCCTTCTCTGCGAAACAGGTTCCGTAGGCCCCGCTATGCAACCTGTCGTCCTCCGAAAAGATCGCGGCACGTCCCTTGGCCGACCTTGAATGCGTAAATGGTATTACCTGGCTCTGGTCGGATAGGATCAACCCATTATCCAAGGTGAATTGGTTGCGCACCGCGCTGGCGTACAGTGGCTCAGCCAAAATGCCAAGGCCCATGGGGAGGTGAGCCAAGCGGGCATGCGGTGGGTGAAATTCAGGGGCATGTCCGATGGACCGGCTTCTGCCGCGTGGAGGTGGTGAACCTCCCGGCTCAACTCAGCGATCCACCTGGATACGGTCCGGGTGCAGGGCCACGGCACGGCGTCGGTCCCATGCACCTTCAACGCCGAAGAGCGTGAGTTGTAGACCGGCGCTACGGATCTCCTCTGCCTCTCGCTCAT
>JADLAI010000032.1 GCA_020848295.1 Flavobacteriales bacterium | reverse complement strand
TGTAGCCCGTAGGGGAATCGAACCCCTGTTTCATCCGTGAAAGGGACGCGTCCTAACCCCTAGACGAACGGGCCACGATGTCAATTCCCCCGAAAGGGACGGCAAATGTATACAGATCGATCCAATTTCAATGCGGTTCGTCATTATCAGCCTGGAACCGGAACCCCAAGCGCTTCCCCGTGCTCAGTTTCATGTTGGCGTTCAGTTCATTCACCTCGCTCACGGTGACCTGTTGCACCTGGTCGTAAGGCGGGGCGAGCAGGTCGAATTCCAGTACATAGCTGATCAAGGAGTACAACAGTTCCCTGAGCCGATCCGGGGTCATCACATTCCCCGCCAGGTCGTTGTAGAGGAACCCCATCTGGCGCTTGCCCTGCACCATGAAGTGGTTCTCCTTGTTCAGAAAGAGCCGGGCCACGAGGTAGCCCAGGTCGCGTTCCCGGTTGTACTTGAACGAGTCGGTGAGGAAGTTGTAGATGTTGATCACCCCGAAGAAGCCCCTCAACTCCTCTTCGGAGAGGTAGCTGGTGCGCCAGAGGCTGTGGCTCTGGTCCAGCCGGAAGATGTTGGTGTGCATGTGGAACAGGAGGGTATCCCCCGCCACCCGCAACTCGCAAGCCCACTCCCCCTTGTCGGTGAAGGTGAAGACCAGGCGAGGGTCCTTGCCGCTCACGTCCTTCTCCAGGTCCGCTGCGATGGCCTGAAGGGCCTCCTTCATGTTGGACAGCAGGTCGTAGGTGAGCCGGTACACGTCCTGCTTCATCGCCGATTTGGCCAGCAGGGTGGTGGTGATCTGGTCGCGCGGACCCGGTTGCGGCTTCTCGGTCTTTGCCATCAGTATGCCCGGGCGAAGATGACACGCTGTTGGCTGGGGGCCCCGGTGACCATGCAGCGACCTGGGGTGCGGTCGCCTTCCAAGGGGATGCAGCGGATCGTGGCCTTGGTCTCGTTCTTCACCCGCTCCTCGGTCTCCACAGTGCCATCCCAGTGAGCCAGGATGAAGCCCCCTTCCTCGATCGCCACCTTGAACTCCTCGTAGGTATCAACAGCGCGGGTGTACCGCTCGCGCATGGCCAGTGCCTTCTGGTACAGGTTCTCCTGGATGGCCACGAGCAGGTGCTCGATCTTGGCATCGATGTCGGCCATGGCCATCACCTGCTTCTCCAAGGTGTCCCGGCGGGCCACCTCCACCGTGCCGTTCTCCATGTCGCGCGGCCCGATGGCGATGCGCACCGGATAGCCCTTGAATTCGTATTCCGCGAACTTCCATCCGGGCTTCTTCGTGTCGTCATCGTCGAACTTGACGGTGATGCCCCGTGCCCGCAGGGCCGCCAGCGTGGGTGCCACGTAAGCCCGAATGGCCTCCAATTGTTCGGCATTCTTCGCGATGGGCACCACGGCCACCTGCACGGGCGCCAGTTTGGGCGGCAGCACCAGCCCATTGTCGTCGCTATGGGTCATGATGAGCGCACCGATCAGCCGGGTGCTCACGCCCCAGCTGGTGGCCCACACGTGCTCCTGCTTGTTCTCCTTGTTGGTGAAGAGCACGTCGAAGGCCTTGGCGAAGTTCTGGCCAAGGAAATGGCTCGTACCAGCCTGTAGCGCCTTGCCGTCCTGCATCATGGCTTCGATACAATAGGTGTTCACGGCACCCGCGAAACGTTCGCTCGCTGTCTTCACCCCTCGGATCACCGGTATGGCCAGCCATTCCTCAGCGAAACGGGCGTACACCCCCAGCATGCGTTCGGTCTCCTCCACCGCTTCCTGCTCGGTAGCGTGTGCGGTGTGGCCCTCCTGCCAGAGGAATTCGGCCGTGCGCAGGAACAGGCGTGTCCGCATCTCCCATCGCACCACGTTGGCCCATTGGTTCACCAGTAGCGGTAGGTCGCGGTAGCTCTTCACCCAGCCCCGGTAGGTGTTCCAGATGATGGTCTCGCTCGTGGGGCGGATGATGAGCTCCTCCTCCAACTTCGCGGTGGGGTCCACCACCACCCCATGCTCGGGGTCGCTCTTCAGCCGGTAATGGGTGACCACCGCACACTCCTTGGCAAAGCCCTCCACGTGGCTGGCCTCCTTGGCCAGGTAGCTCTTCGGGATGAACAGGGGGAAGTACGCGTTCACGTGCCCCGTCTCCTTGAACATGTCGTCCAGGGCACCGCGCATCTTCTCCCAAACCCCGTATCCATGCGGTTTGATCACCATGCAGCCTCGTACATCGCTGTGCTCGGCCAGGTCGGCTTTGAGCACCAGGTCGTTGTACCATTGGGCATAGTCGTCAGCGCGCTTCGTCAAGTTATCCGCCATCCCCGTTCCGTGGTATTATTTTTGTGTGTGAGAAGTGGCCCCTAAAGTACATCACCCGTTGCGGCACCTTGGTGCCGTGGCCAATGCATCGATCGCCATGAAGACCATCCATCGGATCCTGCTCCTTTCGGCCCCGGCCCTGTTGCTCGTGTCCTGCGCCTCCATGGGTCCGGGCAGCAGTGTGACCGACGATGTGTATTACATGCCTTCCCAAGCACCGGTCCTGGCCTCCACGGCCAAGTCCATCCCCTTGGAAGAGACCGCGCCACCAGCCCCCGTTCAGGAGGACTACTACGACCAGAGCACCTCCCGGGAAGTCGGCATGGATCATAACCGGTACGACAACTATTATGACATGGCCTACAACGACCCGTACTATTACAACTACGGGCGTTTCGGCTTCAATGCTGCGCCCATGGGCTGGCAGACCGGCTGGAACGGTCCCGGATGGGGCGGCGGCATGAGCATGGGCTTCGGGTACGGTTACGGTTGGGGCAATGGCGTGACCTGGGGTTTCGGCTCCGGTATTTATTCCGGTTGGTACCGACCCAGTTGGCGATACGACCCCTTCTACTGGAATTCACCTTGGGGCTGGGGCAGCCCGTGGGCGTACAACGGCTGGGGTTATGGGGCCGGCTATGGCTATGGCAACTACCACAGCCCCTGGGGTAACTGTTACGGCTGTTATGCCCCGGTGATCATCGGCGACGGAGTGGCGAACACCACCGTGGTGCGTCCGCGCCAACCGATCGGTGGCCGCAATGGTAGTGGGACCACCGGAGGCGTTTCGCATCGTGGCGCCGTAAGGAACCCGGTGGGCCTTGCCCCAATGCCTTCCCGGTCCGGTGTAACGGACGCTCCGGTGCGTCGCGAGGTCTCCTCCCCCTCCAGGCAACAACCCACCACCAGCCCCACCCGCGGCAGGGAGGGGAACCCCACCCACACACGCGAACATCGCATGCCGGAACCCTCGCGGAACGTGGAACGCAGCGCACCAAGCCGCGGTACGGACTTCGGTGGCGGCGGCGGTAGCCGCACCAGTCCTTCCCGCGATGGTGGCGGAGGCCGCACCAGTCCGGGTCGGCGTTGAACCAAGCGAAGTGCCATACCACCATGGAACGCATCACGCTACGGCTACTGGGCTTGACCTTGGGCCTGTCCTCTCTTGAGATGGCGACGGCCCAGAACGAGGTGGACGCCTATCGCTTCGGCCGCACCATGGCCGGCGGCACCGCACGGAGCGCAGGCATGGCCAATGCCTACGGTGCGCTCGGGGCCGATGCCGGTGCCCTGTCGATCAACCCGGCAGGCATGGGCCTGTACCGCAACACGGAGATCTCCTTCACGCCAGCGTTGGAAGTGAACACCGTGAACAGCCTGTACAATGGGAAAGAAGTATCGGACGCCAAGGCCCGGTTCCACTTCAGCAACGTGGCCCTGATCCTGCACTCCCCCGCCGAAAAGGCCGGAAGCCCCTGGCGAAGCGGCACCTTCGGGGTGGTCTACGACCGGCAGGCCACCCACCACTGGGGGCGACAGGCCGTGGGCGACCAGGTGGCCACCAGCATCCTGGACGACTTCGCCGCACAGGCCGAAGGGACACGTAACGATGAACTGTACGATCTGTTCCCCTTCGCGGCCGGTCTGGCCTGGGAGACCTATGGGATCGACCCGCTGGATCCTGCGGACAGCCTGGGCACAAGCTACAAGCCAGCCCTGCCTCCGGGCGGCCTGGTGGACCAGGTGATCACCATCGACTCCCGCGGCGCCACCAATAACACGGCCTTCTTCTACAGCGGGAACTACCTGGACAAGTTGTACATCGGGGCATCGCTGGGCATCGTGGGCTACCGTTACAAGCATGTGCGCCTCCATACCGAGACCATTGCCGACGAGCAGGTGGACCTGAAGGACCTCGGTTACCGCGAGGACCTGTCGATCACCGGGAACGGAGTGGATGTGAAGGCCGGTGTGATCTACCGCTTCCACGATCGTTTTCGCATGGGCCTGGCCGTGCATAGCCCCATGTGGATGACGATGAACGACAGTTACAACACCAACATGAACACCACCTTCCGGACCCCCTCGGCGGTGGATGGACGGACGAGCTACTCCTCCGCCTCGCCCGACGGGGTGTTCACCTACAAGCTGGTAAGTCCGATGCGTGCGGTATTGAGCGCGGCCTACCTCGCCGGGGAGCATGGCCTGTTCAGCGTGGACTATGAGTATGCGGACTATGCCGCCATGCGTTTCCGGCCCAGCTCCCGGATCGACAACAGCTACACCTACACGGCAGAGAACGGGATCATCCAGCAGGTGTTCCGTCCGGTACATGGGGTGCGTGTGGGTACGGAATGGCGGAGCAACGGTTGGTACTTCCGCATGGGGTGGGCTTTTGCCCCGGATGCGTACAAACCATCGGATTTCGCGCATGCCCAGGCCACGCGCACCTATGCGGCAGGGATCGGGTACCGCAC
>JADLAI010000031.1 GCA_020848295.1 Flavobacteriales bacterium | reverse complement strand
GGATAAGAAGCGATAGCCCTGCGAATACCCCGGACGACCTTCCCGTGCAACCCGCTATTTTTGACGCCTCCAAACAGAACGCATCGCCATGGGTCGCATTTTCGAGAAACGCAAGCACAAGATCTTCGCCCGCAACGCCAAGCTGAGCAAGCTCTTCACCCGCATCGGCAAAGAGATCGCCATGAGCGTGAAGGCTGGCGGACCCAACCCCGAGGCCAACTCCCGGTTGAAGATGGCGATCCAGAACGCACGCGGTGCCAACATGCCCAAGGACAACATCGATCGCGCCATCAAGAAGGCGGCCGGTGGCGGCGAGGCGGACTACAGCGAGGTGACCTACGAGGGCTACGCACCCGGCGGGGTGGCGGTGTTCGTGGAAACGGCCACCAACAACCCCACCCGCACGGTGGCCAACGTGCGCAGCTTCTTCAGCAAGTGCGACGGCACCCTGGGCACGAGCGGCTCGCTCTCCCATGTCTTCGAACGGAAGGCCGAATTCGTCATTGAGACGGTCGCGTTGAAGGGCCGCGATGTGGATGAACTGGAGATGGAGTGCATCGATGCCGGTGCCGAGGACGTGATCCGCGACGAGGAGGGCATCGTGATCCTTGCGGCCTACACCGCCTTCGGCAGCATGGCCCAGAAACTCGAACAGCTCGGGGTGGAATCGAAGAGCGCCGAATTGAAACGGTTCCCACTCTCTACCATGCCAGTGGATCTGACCACGGCGAGGAATGTGATGAAGCTCGTGGACATGCTGGAGGAGGACGATGATGTGAACGCCGTTTACCACAACATGGACCTCACCGAAGAGGTGGAGGAGCAATTGGCCAACGGCTGAGCCCTTAGGACCTGCTCCGTTGCGTACGGAAGCGGATGTGATAGTGGGTGCCGGTGTTCCCACCCTGCACGGTCATGCGGCCGTTGAGCTGTTCCACCAGGCTCTCGATGAGCGATACACCGAGCGTGGCACCGTCGGTCTGCAACTTCTCTATCGGAATGCCCACGCCATCATCGGTGTACTTCAGGTCGAAGGCGCCATCCCCCACATCGCTGATGAAGAGTTCGATCCGTCCGCTTTCCCGGTCTTTGAACGCGTGCTTGAACGAATTGGTGATCAGCTCATTCAACAGCAGGCCCAGCGGTACCATGGTGTGCAGGTCGAAGGCGAGGCCCTGTTCGATCCGCGTATCGTACGAGATCCGATCGTCCACATCGTTCACCTTCACCAGTTCGGCGAAGAGTTCGTGGATGTACAGGGCCACATCCACCATGGCCAGTTCATCACCCTTGTACAGCTTCTCATGGATCAGAGCCATGCTCGTTACACGGCTCTGGCTTTGATCGAAGGCGTGTTGCAGGCGTTCGTCCGCGATGGTGCCGGCCTGTAAACGCAACAGGCTCGCGATCACCTGCAGGTTGTTCTTCACCCGGTGATGCATCTCCTTGATCAACACGGTGATGCGTTCGTTCGCCTGTTCCAGCTTCTGCTTCTCGGCCTGCAACGCAGCGTTCTGTTCGTTGTCGCGGATCCGGGCGGCCTTCAGGTTCTCGCGCATGCGGGACAGGGCGAGTCCAAGCACATCCTGCCGGCCACGCACCGGCACCGGGGTGTCGTAGTTGCCCTTGCCAATGGCTTCGGCGCTGCTCGCCTGGGCGCGGATGTTGTCGATCATGCCGTTGAACGAAAGCGCCATCTGACCGATCTCGTCCGAGCTGCTCACCGGTACCTTGGCGCTGATGTCGCCCGTGGCCAACGACCGCGAAGCATGCGTCACCTCATCCACGGTGTTGCTCAGGCCACGCAGGATCACCACGCCCATGATGGTGACCGCCCCCACCACGCCGAGCAATGCGGCCAGCACGATGAAGAGCCTCAATTCGGCTTCCCGCGAATTGGCCGCCGTGCTCTCGCGGATCACGCCCAAGGAGCGGTCCTCCACCAGTTTCAGTTTTTCAAGGGCCTGCAACGAGAGCTCCCACCACTGGCGCGGGGCGATCCCCAGTGGATCGGCGGTGCGCCGCTCCTTCACCGTGCCGATGAGCGCTCGAAGGAAGTTCACATCCGGGCCCTGGAAGAGCTGCCGGTAGGCGCTGAGCACTTCGGGCTGGGCATCGCGCTCGAACAGGAGCAGATTGGTCTCGTAGGTGGAGATCAGGTCGTTGATCTCGCCCTGGTCCCGCTCGCTCATCACCCCGCGCGAACCGATGCTCAGTCGGTCGCGCACCAGGCACAGGGATTGTTTCGCGTTCAGCAGCCGCTGGTGTGCATACATCCATGATTGGGTCTCCGAATCGAGCCCGGTGCGCACGATGTGGCCCATTTCGTCGAGCAGGCGTTGATCCATCTCACCAAAGCTTCTTCCAGCGGCCACCGCATCGATCCGGTTCTCGGCCACCCGGCTCCGCAGGATGTTCAAGCCGTCGAAGGGGAGCCCCCCCACCACCTTGGGGTCGTTCGGATGTGTGGGATCGCGCAAGGCTTCGATGCTCGCATTGGTGCGTTGCTGTTGCACGCTGAGCTTGATGGGCGTGACCGGCTTGCCCGTGAGGAAACCCACGGAAAGGGCGCTCTCCCGTTGCAGGTCATGGATCACCTCGGCGAAGCGCCCGATCAAGGCGCTCTGCTCGTTCACATAGTCCATCACCTCCAACCGTTTGATGCTCGAATCCACCTGCTTGCCGATCAATAGCACCATGCCCACCACCGGTATCCCCAGGGTGATCATGAACTTGGTCCGGATCGGCAGATCCGCGAAACGCCAGCGCATCGTGCCGAAAGTACACCGTGTCGCGCTTGCCACGGGCGTCTACCTTTGGACGCACCGGCAGGTATGCCGCAACGGACACATGAAGGAACAATTCGAAGCGCTCGACGCGCGGATCGCCGAGGCGCTCCAAGGCGGTGGAATGGACCGCATCGCCGCACAGCACAAGAAGGGCAAACTCACCGCCCGTGAACGGGTGGACCTGCTGCTGGACGAGGGCAGTTTCCACGAGATCGGCCAGCTCGTCACCCATCGCAGCGACAACTTCGGGCTGGACAAGCAGGTCTTCCTCGGCGATGGCGTGATCACGGGCCACGGCCGTATCGATGGCCGCCTGGTCTATGTCTTCTCCCAGGATTTCACCGTGCTCGGCGGCTCGCTGGCCGAGGCTCACGCCGCCAAGATCTGCCGGATCATGGACCTGGCCATGCAGAACGGCGCGCCGGTGATCGGCCTCAACGACAGCGGCGGTGCCCGGATCCAGGAAGGGGTCGTGAGCCTTGCCGGTTATGCCGACATCTTCTACCGCAACGTGCGCAGCAGCGGGGTGGTGCCACAGATCAGTGCGATCCTCGGCCCCTGTGCCGGTGGTGCGGTGTACAGCCCGGCCCTCACCGATTTCGTGATGATGACCGAGGGGACGAGCTACATGTTCGTGACCGGACCGAACGTGGTGAAGACCGTGACCCATGAAGAGGTGAGCAGCGAGGACCTTGGTGGGGCCTCCACCCACGCCTCCAAGAGCGGCGTCGCCCATTTCACCGCACCGAATGAGTTGGATGCGATCCGTCAGTTGCGTCGATTGTTCTCCTATATCCCCAGCAATTGCGAAGAGGACCCACCTGTGTTGGACCATCAGCCGGGTGATGATCTGCGCCCCGAACTGGATACCATCATCCCCGACAACCCGAACCAGCCGTACGACATCCGTGAGGTGCTGAACGCCGTGATCGACCCGGACAGCAGCATGGAGGTACATGCGGATTACGCCCGCAACATGGTGATCGGCTTTGCACGTGTGGCGGGCCGCACCGTGGGTTGCGTGGCCAACCAACCCGCTACCCTGGCCGGGGTGCTCGATATCGACGCGAGCATCAAGGCGGCGCGTTTCGTGCGCTTCTGCGATGCCTTCAACATCCCGCTGCTCGTCTTCGTGGATGTGCCCGGGTTCCTGCCCGGTACCGATCAGGAGTGGCGCGGCATCATCAACCACGGCGCCAAACTGCTCTATGCGTTCAGCGAGGCCACCGTACCGCGTATCACCGTGATCACCCGCAAGGCATACGGCGGGGCCTACGATGTGATGAACTCCAAACACATCGGGGCGGACATGAACTTCGCCTGGCCCAGTGCCGAGATCGCCGTGATGGGTGCCAAGGGGGCGGCCGAGATCATCTTCAAGGGCGAGATCGCCAAAGCCGCCGACCCGGCCGCCAAGTTGGCCGAGAAGGAGGCGGTGTACAAGACCCAGTTCGCCAATCCGTACGAGGCGGCGGCCCGTGGTTATGTGGACGCCGTGATCCGCCCGTCCGAAACGCGCAAACACATCATCGCTGCCCTGGACATGTTGCGCAACAAGGTGGAGAAGCTGCCGCGCAAGAAGCACGGGAACATCCCCTTGTGATCCGCGTATCAAGGCTCTTTGCAGACCATGAAGTTCACCGTTGTCACACCCAGCTTCGGGCAGTTGCGCTATTTGCGTCTCAATGCAGCGTCCATCGCTGATCAGCATGGACCGGGCATCGAGGTGGAGCACATCGTGCAGGACGGTGGCAGCAAGGACGGCACCCGTGAATGGTTGGCCACCCGACCGGACATCATCGGCGTGGCCGAGGCCGACGAAGGGATGTACGACGCCATCAACCGGGGGATCAAGAAGGGAACAGGGGAGATCTTCTCCTGGCTCAACTGCGATGAGCAATTCCTGCCCGGAACCCTGGCCGCCGTGAAAGCCTTTTTCGAACAGCACCCGCAGGTGGACATGGTCGCGGGCGATACCCTCGTGGTGGATTCCAAGGGAGAATACCAATGCCACCGCAAGGCCGTGGTGCCCACCACCGGCATCCTGCGCCTCGGTCGCACACCCGTGCAGAGCTGTTCCCTGTTCTTCCGGGCGCGGCTCGTGAAGGGCGAACGGGCCGTGCTCTTCGATCCGCAATGGAAGGCCATGGGCGATTGGGCCTGGTTGCGCGACCAGCATGCACGTGGTGCCCGCATGGAACGCCTGCCGCGTTTCCTCGCCACCTTCGTCGATGATGGTGGCAACCTGGGCATGAGCCCACAGGCGATCAAGGAGACCCGCGCCGTGTATGGGGCCTTGAGCACCTGGCACCGCGCCACGGAATACGCGGTGCGCGGGGCGGATTACTTCCGGAAGTTCATGGATGGTTACTATCGCCAGAAGCCCTTCGATTACGCGATCTATCAGGCTGATGAGCAACGCCCTTCCGGTGTTTCTGAAAGCCGACAGGTGCGATATGTCGCCAAACCCACCTGGCACTGGAAGGGTCGCGCGCATTGATCGCGATCCCCATCCGGATATGAACGGGCTGCGGGTACCTTGTGCCCACGAATGTGCCCAATGGGAGGTGCCGACCGTTCAATGCGCGTGATCCGTCACGTCCTGTGTCAGTGGCCCCACCCGGCAGGGCAGGAGCCATGATGATGTACCCCCGTCCTGCTCTCCCCCGGCTCCTGGTGGTCGTATCGATCCTGGGCATGGTCCTTTGCCCACTTCGCGCACAGCATGTCCCAACATGGTCCGAAGTGGTACGCATGGCCGAGGATACCACCAAGGTCCTGAGGCTATCCGACCTCTGCTACGCCTATCGTCGAAAGGACCCGGACTCCGCACTTCATTTCGGAGGTCTTGCGCTCGAACTCGCGCGCAGCCTCCATTTTGCCAAAGGGGAGGCCCAGGCATTGAACGATATGGCGATCATCCATATGGATCGCAGCGCGTTCCCCGAGGCCGATAGTGCCTTGCGCACCGCGTTGAGGATCAGACGGCGTATCGGCGATGCGGAAGGGGAGGGTGCCGTGCTCAACAAGCTCGGGAACCTGTACCAGGCCCAATTGCGTTTGGAAGAAGCGCTCGAGGAGAACCGCCGTGCGCTCGGGATCTTCGATCAGCTTGGTCAGCGAGCCAAATCCGCGATCATCCTGAGCAACATCGCCGTTCTTGAGTTCAACCTGCGACAGTACGAACTCGCCTTGAAGGATCATCGGACCGCCGCCACCGTTCGTGCGGAGCTTGGTGACAGTGCGGGCCTCGCCATTTCGCAGGGGAACATGGCCAATGTGCTCCTCGCCATGGGTGATACAGGCCAAGCCTTGGACCTGTTCCATCGTGCCGCGACCTACTTCCGCGATCATGATATGCGCATGGAGTATGCGGTGCAGGCGAACAACGAGGCCGGGGTGCGGCTGGCACGTGGCGAAGTGCAGCATGCCGCTTCACTTTATACCGCTGCGCTTGCCATTCGGGAAGTGTCCGGCGACCGCAAGGCGATCGCTTCCTCGCTCATCGGCCTGGCCGATGCACAGGCGCGTATGGGTCGTGTGGCCGAAGCACGACGCACCGCTCACCGGGGCCTGGCCATGGCCCAGGAGGTGGGGGCCACAAGCGAGCGCATGCAGGCGTTCCGCACCTTGGCCAGCATCCATGCCCGGCTCGGCCAGGCCGATAGCACACTCCTGTTCCACGAGCGCTTCACCGCCCTGCGCGATTCGGTCTTCAACTCCGAGACCGGCCAACGGATCGCTGACCTTCAAGCACGCCTGGGGATCGAGCGCAAGGAACAGGAACTACAAGAGCAGCGTGCCGATATCAATGCCAAGAACCTGGCGATCGCCGAGCTGGACCGGGAGGCCGATCGGCGTCGGTTCCTGCTGATACTGGCCGCCTTCTGCATCGGGGTCATCGTGCTGCTGGCCATGGTGATCCTTCAGCGCCAGAAGCGGAAGGCCGACGCCCTGCGGGATGCCTCGGTGATCGCCGAACGGGAGCGCGGCCTGAAGGCCATGGTACAACGGACAGATGCGGACCGTAAGCGCATCGCCTCGGAACTTCACGATGGAGTGGGCCAGTTGCTCACCGGCCTCAAGTACCGACTTCAGGCCGTTGCCGGGGCCGATCAAGGGATGAAGGATGCCCTTGCCCTCGCCGAGGAGGCCGGCCGGGAGATCCGTGGGATCGCACATGCCATGATGCCACGTGCCTTGGAAGAGGCTGGCCTGGTCCCCACCCTCACCGACCTGTTCAACCGTTCATTGGATCTTCCTGGTATGGCCCACACGTTCGAGCACCACGGCATGGAGCGCAGGTTGCCGCGGGAATTGGAAACAGGGATCCACCGTATCGCGCAGGAGGTCGTGGCCAACATCCTCAAACATGCTCATGCCACACACGTGGATATCCAGTTGCTCCGCAACAGGAACGCGGTGATCCTGATCATCGAGGATGATGGGGTCGGGATCGATCCAGCATCGGTGGGCATAGGGCTGGGTCTGCTGAATTTACAGGATCGGGCACGGACCATGGAAGGTAGCATCGATCTTGCACCCCGGGAAGAGGGAGGGACCGCGGTCACGCTTCGTATTCCGGTCCCGGAGAACCACGGCGAATGAACGGAACGATCAGGGTGGCCATCTGCGACGATCACCGTGTGGTGACCGAGGCACTGCGTGAGCTGGTCAATGGTATGCCGGGGATCTCTTGCGTGGGCACGGCCAGCAGCGCACCGGATGCCCTGTTCATGCTCGAACACATCGGAACGGATGTGCTCCTCACCGACCTGGACATGCCGGGCATGGATGGTTTCGAACTCGTGCCAAGGGTACACGACAGGCACCCGGATGTGCGGATCGTGGTGCTTACCATGCACGATGAACCCGCCCTGGTGGAACGTGCCTCCGAAGTGGGTGCTGATGGATACGTGCTCAAAAGTGCCGACAAGGATGAACTCGCCCTGGCCATCCGGGAGGTCTTTGCCGGTCGGCGCTATTTCGGCGGAAGCATCGCCAGTACCCTGCTGCAACGCACCACCCTGAGCACCGTGGGGTCCACGTTGCTGAAGGACCTGAGCACGCGGGAGGTGGAAGTGCTCGCTGCCCTGGCAGAGGGTATCGGCAACAAGGAGATCGGCGCCCGCTTGTTCATCAGCCCGCGCACGGTGGATACCCACCGCACCAACCTGATGCGTAAGTTGAAGACCCACAATCTGGCCGGTCTGGTACGCATCGCGATCAAGGCCGGGCTTGTTCGTTGAACAGGACCACGGACCACGGTATCCGGCCGGACCCTTCGTTCAGTGATCTTAACAGACCGATCATGCATGGGCCGCACCATGACCCCCTAACTTCGCGCCGGATAAGACCCCGACCATGTTCCTGAAAATCACCTCCCTGCTGGCGATCAGCGCCCTGGCCACCATACCGCACGATCCCCTGCCCAACTTGGCCATCGGTACCAACCTGCCCGCAGCCGACACCCGGATGAAGGACGTTTCCGGTAGCGAGATCTCGCTGAAGGATGCGGCTGGCACGAACGGCCTCGTTGTGGTCTTTTCCTGCAACACCTGCCCCTTTGTGGTCGGGAACGAGGACAGTGAGGGTTGGGAGGGCCGCTATCCGGCACTCGCTGCCTTTGTCCAGCGCCATGGGATGGGTATCGTTTTCGTGAACAGCAATACCACCAAGCGCGATGCGGGCGATGGCTTCGCCGATATGCAGGCGCGTTACAAGGAGAAGAAGTATGCCGGATACTATGTGCTCGACGAGGGCAACAAGGTGGCCGATGCCTTTGGCGCACGTACCACCCCACACGTCTTCCTTTTCGACAAGGACATGAAGCTCGCCTACAAGGGCGCCATCGATGACAATGTGGGGAAGGCCGCCGAGGTGAAGGAGCGCTATCTGGAGATGGCTGTGGCCGCTGTGGCCGCGGGTAAAGCCGCCGAGCCGAACACCACACGCAACATCGGTTGCAGCATCAAACGCGTGGCCGTGCCGCACACGCACTGATCCACCCGTGTTCCAACGCCGCGTCATCCGTGCATGGCGCGGCGTTGTTCATTTGTTGAAAACAATGTGCGTGCTGCCCCATGGGTGGGCTGTTCCTTTGTGCCAAAGGACCTCAGGATGAACGTACTGCTGATCGGAGGGGGAGGACGCGAACATGCCATGGCATGGAAGATCGCACAGAGTTCCCTGCTCGATGAACTCTACATCGCACCCGGGAACCCTGGAACGGTGCGCCATGGTCGCAACGTGGACCTGGATCTCCGCGATCAGCGGAAGTTGCGGGCCTTCCTGTTGGAGAAGCGGATCCGGATCGTGGTGGTGGGACCGGAGGCGCCGCTCGTGGATGGGTTGCATGACCGCATTGCGGCCGATCCCGAACTCAAGGCGGTCACCGTCATCGGCCCACGGAAGGATGGTGCCCGGCTGGAGGGAAGCAAGGACTTCGCCAAGGAGTTCATGTTCCGCCACAACATCCCCACGGCGGCGCATCGCAGTTTCGGCAAGGACCAGCTACAGGAGGCGATCGAGCACGTCGATCGCTCCCCCGCACCGTACGTGATCAAGGCCGATGGACTTGCATCCGGCAAGGGCGTGGTGATCACCAGCGATAAGAAGGAGGCCGCGAAGGTGCTGAAGGACATGCTCCAGGACGGCCGCTTCGGGGAGGCGGGTGAACGGGTGGTGATCGAGCAGTTCCTCAAGGGCATCGAGGCCTCCGCCTTCCTCATCACCGATGGGGAGTCATTCAAGATGCTCCCTTCGGCCAAGGATTACAAACGCATCGGTGCAGGGGACACCGGCCCGAACACGGGTGGTATGGGAGCCGTATCCCCGGTGCCCTTCGCCGACAAGGATTTCATGCAGAAGGTGCATGACCGCGTGGCCGCACCCACGATCCGCGGCCTCAAGAAGGATGGGATCCCCTACAGCGGATTCCTCTTCATGGGGCTCATGAACGTGAATGGTGAACCGTACGTGATCGAGTACAACGTGCGTATGGGCGATCCCGAGACCCAGGCCGTGTTGCCCCGCTTGCGCAGCGACCTGCTGGACCTCTTCGAGGGCATCGCCACCGGTACGTTGAGCGAACGGCACGTGGATGTGGATGACCGCACGGCCGTGTCCATTGTCCTGGCCTGTGCGGGTTATCCCGGTGAATATGCGACCGGTGCACCGATCGTGGGAATGGAACTCGTGCGGGATGCCTACGTGTTCCAGAGTGGCACGGCCATGAAGGGCGATCGCCTGGTGACCGCAGGAGGGAGGGTGCTTACGGTCACCGCTTTCGGCAAGGACCTGGAGCATGCCATCCTGAGTGCACAACGCTCAGCCGCTCTCATCGACTTCGAAGGCCGTTACCTGCGGCCCGATATCGGGATCGATCTGGTGAAACAACCGTCCACCAAAGCAGTACCACCCGTGCCCCGTTAGGCCAGCGTGCCGTCCTGCTTGGCCTTGCGGTTGTATTTGCCCTGCATGTTCAACCAGTACACCAGGCCGAAACCGAGCACCAAGCTGAACAACGTGACCGGGAACCAACCCATCGCGGCAAGCAGCTCAAGGCCCGCTTCGAGGAAGTGGCCGATAGCGAATACGATCTTCTGCATGTTTCGGGGAACTGAGACCCGCCAAAGATAGACAGCCGCCCGGAACCCGCCCCCAGATGCTCGTTCAACTCTTCCGCAGCAACCAGACCGGTGTACTTGTGCTGCTGTTGCTGCTGGTACCGGGACTCTTCTGGCCGCACTTCGGCGCGGTACCACCCGACCTTTCGATGGGAATGCCCCTGGCGCGGTCCGTGGCCTGGGTCTGGCAGAAGGGGGCATGGATCCACGGGGCCATGGTCCTGGCCATCGTGACCGTGCTGGCCATACAGGTCACCGTGCTCATGAATGAGACCGACCTGGCCGTGCGGCGCGATCACCTCTCGGGGTTGCTGGTTCCGTTGGCCTTCGCCTTGGCGATGCCACCCGGAGCTGCCGGGGCTGCCTTCCTGGGCCTGCCTTTCGTCGTTTGGGCCATGTACCGCACCTGGAGCATCTCCGGTGGTGGCAGGGCCCTGGGTGCGCTCTTCGATGCCGGGATCCTGCTGGGCCTGGCCGCCCTGTGCTACATGCCCTACGTCTTCCTCCTGGTCGTCGTCTGGGCCTCCATCTCCGCCATCCGCCCATTCCAATGGCGGGAGTACATCGTGCCGGTCCTGGGCGGGCTGGTCATGCTCTACTTCGCTTGGGCTGTCCTGGAACTCATGGATGCCCCGTTCTTCCCGCCTTTGCGCACCATTCCACCGACCACCTTCGGGCTGGGCCCGGCGCCAGCGGGCTACGGCTGGACCCTTGCTCTGGTGCTCGTGCCTCTCCTGGTCGTGGCCAGCCTGCGTTTCACCACGCACTATGCCAAGGGGGTGGTGCGCGAACAGAATGTACGCAGTGCGTTCATCGCTCTGTCCCTTGCCCTGGCGCTCCTTGGCGCCATGGTCAGGGTGGTCACCGGTCATTTTCCGGTGGTGATCGTAGCGATCCCTGCGGCCATGCTGGCGGCCCACGCCTTCATTGGTACACGACGGGCCTGGGTGGGCGAGGTCGCCGTGCTCTGCCTGCTCGTGTTGGCCCTTTGGCTGCAGTATTCGGCATCCTGAACAGGCCATGTACCTTCGTGCCGCGAGCGGGATAGGCACCGCCGCGCATCCCTGATGAAATTCGGCGTCATCACCTTCCCAGGTTCCAACTGTGACGAGGACATGGTCCATGTGCTCGGTACCCTTTTCGGACAACCGGTGGAACGGCTCTGGCACAAGGACCATGACCTGAAGGGGGTGGACATGGTGGTGCTGCCCGGCGGGTTCTCCTACGGCGATTACCTGCGTAGCGGAGCCATCGCACGGTTTTCCCCGATCATGCAGGAGGTGGCGGCCCATGCGCGGAAAGGGGGGCTCGTCCTCGGTGTGTGCAACGGATTCCAAGTGCTGTGCGAAGCCGGGCTCGTGCCGGGTGCCCTGCTCCATAACGAAGGCCAGAAGTTCGTGGCCCGCAATACCTACATCCGACCGGCCACACACAGGACCGTGCTCACCGCACTGGTGCCGGATAAGGCTTTGCGGATCCCTATCGCGCACGGCGAAGGACGTTACCATGCCGACGCTGCCACCCTGAAGGCATTGAAGGATAACGACCAGGTGCTCTTCCGTTACTGCGATGCGGAAGGGAGGATCACCGATGCGGCGAACCCCAACGGCAGCAAGGAGCACATCGCGGGGGTCTGCAACAAGGAGCGCAATGTATTCGGCATGATGCCCCACCCGGAACGCGCGGCTGACGAACGGTTGGGGAACACGGACGGTGCATCGCTCTTTCACTCCCTGCTGCGATCCGCAATGGCGAAAGTGTGATCCGCAGCGGTTGCGGATGCAGCCGTGAGGCTTTCGCACCGGGCCTGCGTTACGGCACCATGTGCCGTACGATCGGGGTGATCCGCCTGCAGCGATCCGGATCGAGGATGATCGTTGTGCCGGGTCCATCGGCCCCTTTCCAATCCATCAGCTCGTGGCCCGCGGATGGCTTGAACTCCAGGCGTAGCGGCACACCTTGGAATGCAGGCACTTCGCACACGCCGGGTTGAAGTCGCGACCCTTCCAGCAGGAGCTGCCCCTCGGCCATTGTTGGTACCTCCACCACGCACCATTCGAGCTTTCGTCCGGTCGCTTGGCTCAGGAAGGAGAGGAGGTGTCCCGGGCGTTCGTTGATGAATCCACGCATCCACTGCCAGGATTCCCCTGGTGCCGGTCGCGTCATGTGGTCCTTCCATCTTTCGTGGTCGGCCTCCATCAGGGTGCGATCGGCGGTGTACAAGCTGTCGAGCAGTTGGGTGGCCGTGTTGGCGGAAAGTGCCGTGGCCAGCAGGGTGCTCATGCGAGCGAGCAACAACGGCTCCAGATCGGCGTGCGCCAATAGCAGCGGGATGTAGGGGGTCTCCCTCACTTCACCGGAGGCCATGCGCTCCACGCTGTTCTCATCCACCGGTGCCCACAGGTCCATGTCGAAGAGCACCCAGCGCCAGCGGCCTCCCGCATCATGTGGCCGGTACACCCGCACGTTCAGGTCATGATCGGCACGCCCGGTCCAGAGGTCCATGCAGGCCAGATCGATCAGGTTGTCCACATCGATGTACCGTTGCAGGGTGTCCAGTGGGGCCAGGGCGATAAGCCGTTCAATGGCCGGTCCGAAGGTCGTGTCGCTTCCGGACAGAACACGTGCAGCCGGGCCTTCGAGCACGTCCACCTCCTCACTTCCGCTGATGTGTGCCAGCCACTGCCTGTCCTTCGGTGGCATCCAACGGTACAGGCCCCAGTAGCGACCGTTCAAGTAGAGCGGCATCGGCCGTGAAGGTTGCACGGGTACACGCACCTCCTGTTGGATGCACGTGAGTTCGATGAATCGGTTGCGCAGGTAGGTATGTGCGCCGGCATCGGCACGCAGGATGCCTTCCTGGAACCGCTCCGTGGCATTGAGGCGCAGCCCCTGTGCAGGGCTGTCGTACCGATCGCGAGCGTGCAGCTTGAAGGATCGTTTGGGTAGGCTGCGTGATCCGCTGCCATGGATGCTCAGGCCAATGGGCACCGGCGCGTCCGCGCTCCCGTTGAATTTCACCATGGCCAGCCGCTCCCACGACCGGCCCCGGCGGCTGAAGTTCGCATGCATCCCTTCCACGTTGATGCCGATGCTGTCGTCGGAAAGGCCCGCCTCGTCCATGGCGATCGTGATGCCTGCGGCCGGAGCATCCCCGCTGTGGAAGGTGGAACAGAACTCCCTGCTGGGCAATCGCCCATCGGCGAAGGCACGCGCACGCACGACCATGTCGCGATCCACTTCGATCGGGTTTTCGTAGCGTGTCCCATGCGTCGCCGTGGGCTCGGTACCGTCGGTGGTATACTTGATCAGGGCACCGGCACCGGCGACCAGCGGAAGGATCGTCCTTGTATCCAGCATGGCATAGCTGGTGTCCACGGTAGGGGTGGTGGCACGCCCATGTACCGCACGCTCGCCTTTGTTCGGACCACCGGGCGTTGCCGTGGTGAAGAAGCTCCATTCGTGTTTGTCCCCGTCGGTGAGGCGGCCCACGCTGAGATCGCCGGCCATGGCGGGGTAGGTGAACAGGTCCAGGACGGTGGTCCCATCCGCTGCGATCAACAACAACGTGCCTCCCTTGCGTGGCAGGGTGAAGCTGGCGTGGTCCGGTCCGAGGTCCGGGGTCCCATCGAACCAGATGATGCGGTGTGCCCGCGGACCCAGCAGCAGTGGACCCTTCAGGATGTGCGTGCGGCCCACGACCGTGAATCGCATGCCCGTGATATCGACCTCCTTGGAGCTTGGATTGAACAGCTCCACCCAATCGGGGGTGCTACCGTCCGCTGCTACGTACGTGTGGCGGTTGGCGGCCTGAAGCTCGTTGATGAGCACGCTCTCCTGCGCGGTCGCGACGAACCCGAAGGTCCAAAGCAGGATGGTGCATCCCCTTTTCACCGGCCGAAGTTAGGGCAATGGAGTGCTACAGGGCGTTGCGCGTCACGTAATAGCGCCAGGCCACGATCAGCTTCTGTGCCACGTTCAGGCGGACCAGGTCCTTGTTCCAGAGTTTTGGGAGCAGGGCCTTGTTCAGCAACGCGAGCAGGCGGAAGAGCATTCGGCGCATGGCATCAATGGTGTTGCAGGCCGCATTGCTCGCTGACCCATTCCAGTTCGATGGTGGCGTGGTGGATGCCCATGTCCTGGAGCATTTCCCGTGCCGTCGCCTTGGTGGCCAGGGCCGCCCGTAGGTCCACATCGGCCACCACCAGGTGTACGGTGTGGATGATGAAGCTTCCGTCCAGGGTCCAGGTGTGTTGGTCGTGCAGGTCCACCACATGCGGGATCGTCAGCAGCTTGGTGCGCACGGCCTGCATGTCGAGTTGCGCTGGGATCTCCTGCATCAGGATGCCTGTACCCTTCCGCAAGGTGCGTACCGCATTGTAGAGGATGAAACAACTGATGGCCATGCTGAGCAAGGGGTCCACGATGGCCCATCCGGTGAAGTGGATGATGATGCCACCGACCAACACCGCGGCCCACCCCAGCACATCCTCCAGCAGGTGCAGGTACGCCCCTCGTTCGTTCAGCGTGCCACCACCGTGCAGCTTCCATGCGGCGAACCCGTTCATGGCCAAGCCGAATACCGCGATGCCGATCATGCCCACGGTATCGGGTTCCGAGGGAGAGCCCAACCGGGGGATGGTGACCACCAACATGCCGATGGCGCCTGCGATCAGCACCACGCTCGTGAGCCAACCGCCCAGCATGCTGTAGCGCCCATACCCGTAGCTGTAGTGGGCATCGCGCCCTTTCATCGCCACGCGTTGCAGGTACCACGCCGTACCCAACACCAGGCAATCGCCCGCATCGTGCAAGGCATCGGTGAGCACTGCGATGCTGCCCGTCCACCAGCCGCCCACCACCTCCACCATGGTGAAACCCAGGTTGACAAAGAAGGCCGTTCGTAGCGCCACTGCGCTTTGTGCGCTCACATGCCCATGGCTGTGGCCGGGGTGGTCATGTGCGTGGTCGTGATGACCGTGGTCGTGCGCCATGTGCAGGGCGAAGGTAGGGGTG
>JADLAI010000030.1 GCA_020848295.1 Flavobacteriales bacterium | reverse complement strand
CTTCTACGGCAACTTCGCCTTCTTCCGGGAGCAGGCCTGCACCACCGTTTGCCCCTATGGCCGCCTGCAAGGAGTGCTCCTCGACCGCAAGAGCATCGTGATCGCCTACGACCATGTCCGTGGTGAAGTACGGGGACTCTTCCGGAAAGGGGAGGTACGTACCGATGCGGGCAAAGGCGATTGCATCGACTGCAAGGCTTGTGTTCATGTGTGCCCCACGGGTATCGACATCCGCAATGGCACCCAACTGGAGTGTGTGAACTGCACGGCCTGCATCGACGCGTGCGACCACATGATGACCAGTGTGGGGCTGCCCACCGGCCTGATCCGCTTCGCGAGTGAAGCCGAGATCGCCGACAAGAAGCCGTTCACCTTCAACCTGCGGCTGAAAGCCTATTCAGGCGTGCTCACGGCCATCGTTGCGGTGCTCCTGCTCCTGATCCTCATGCGCAGCGACGTGGACAGCACCCTCCTGCGCACCCCGGGCATGCTCTTCCAGGAACGACCCGATGGCCGGATCAGCAACCTCTACGCCATCAAACTGGTGAACAAGACCCAACGGGACCTGCCCGTGCGACTCGAACTCCTGGACCTGGAGGGCGAGATCCAACTGGTGGGCAGACCGATCGAACTGAAACCAGGTGAGCTGGCCCAAGGCGAATTGTTCATCATCCTGCCCAAGGATCAGCTCGATGGGATGAAGACGAAGGTGGTGGTGGGCGTGTACAGCGGGGACAAGATGGTCGATAAGGTGAAGACCTCGTTCGTGGGTCCGGCCACCGTGGGCCACCGATGAACAGCTGGACACCCTGGGGTTCCGTTGCCCTGCCCGAACACCGGAGAAGACCCACCCACGAAGAACAGTGCATCTTTGAACCTGCCTGGAGTTCCAGGTGAACCGAACCGATCCAACGCATGAACTGGGGAAAGGGACTGGCATTGGCCTTGTTCGCATTCGCATTGATGATGACCTGGTTCGTGTTCAAGGCATCGCAACACCCGTCGCCTCTGGTGACCGAGGACTACTATGGCGAAGAACTGAAGTTCCAGGTGCGCATTGATCAGGCCGCGCGAGCGAAAGCCCTGAGCGCACCCGTTCGATTCACCCTGACCCGTGGATCCGTGCAGGTGGAGCTGCCCGCCGAGATGAAGGGTCGCACGGTGACCGGCACCCTCGCGCTACAGCGCCCGAACGACCCGCGTGGCGACCGTACGATCGTCATTCCGGCAACGAGCACCGCCACGACCAAGGTGGCCGTACAATTGCTACCGGGCCGTTACAACGCTGCCATGGCGTGGCAGGCCGACGGGACGACCTACTTCACGGAGGAGAAAGTACACGTGCCATGACCCTGGACCCGATGCTGGCCACGGCCCTTGTTCTGGGGGTTGCCGGAAGCGCCCATTGCATCGGCATGTGCGGTCCCATCGCACTGGCAGTCCCTTCGCCCGGACCGGGCGCTGCGGCACGGTGGCGAAGTACCCTCCTATTGAACAGTGGCCGACTGATCACCTATCTGTTGCTCGGCCTGGCCATCGGCACCTTCGGGCAGGGTCTCCGACTGGTGGGCCTGCAGCGTACGGTGAGCATCGCAGCCGGTGTGATCCTTCTGGTATCCGTGCTACTACCAGGCCTTCTACAGCGCTTCAGCCCCACGGGCCCATTGTCCATGGCCATTGCCCGCCTACGCAGTGCATTGGCACGCAACCTGAAACGAACGGCTCCGGAGACCCTCTTCCTCACCGGGATCCTGAACGGACTGCTGCCTTGCGGCCTGCTGTACGCAGCGCTCCTGGGGGCCTCATCCGCCACAACGGCCATGGGAGGTGCGGTATTCATGCTGCTGTTCGGCCTGGGCACCTGGCCAGCCCTCATCACCCTGCGCATGAGCGGTGGAATGATCGGCGAAAAAGGGCGCGCATGGCTTCGCCGCGCATCCCCGGTCCTGGTCTCAGCCGTGGCCGTGCTGATGATCCTGCGCGGATTGGAGTTGGGCATCCCTTACGTGAGCCCGGGACCAGTTACGACCGCCGCCGGAACCCTTGAATGCCATTGAGCCACGTGCCATGACGATCACCTCCACCGAATTCATCCTTTACGTGGCCGATCAGGCGCGGAGTACGGCATTCTACAGGCTCCTACTGGCCAGGGAACCCGTGCTCAACGTGCCAGGCATGACCGAGTTCGAGCTGGCCCCCGGTGTGAAATTGGGATTGATGCCGGAACAGGGTATCGCACGGATCATCTGTGGCCCGATGCCCCATCCTTCCGTTGCGCAGGGTGTTCCGCGCTGTGAACTCTACCTGCTTGTGGCCGACATCGAGCAGGCGATGCGTGCGGCGGATCGTGCGCGTGCCGTCCTGGTGAATGCACCGGCCGACCGCGACTGGGGGCATCGGGTGGCCTACTACGCAGACCCCGATGGGCATGTGATCGCCGTGGCTGAAGAGATCCGCCCCTGAACCCACACGATCGGACGCACGCGGCGCACAGGGATTCGAAGCCCGCCATTCCGGGCAATACCCGCTGTGTGAGAACGGTTACCGAAGCCGTCGCGTCCGGTCCATACGTTTGCAGTACGGAATGCAGGACATGACGATGATCGACGTGGGCACCGCGGTGCAGGGGATCCTCAACCTGTGTGCTGGGGGCCCTCTGGAACGTGCGGCCCATCCCCATTCACGGCTCATCCTGCTTCCGCCCGACCGTCCTTCCTCCACTGAACGAAATTGCGGCCCGTGAGCCGTTGTAACACCCTGGACCCATGAACATCGAACAGATCTACACCGGCTGCCTCGCACAAGGCGCATACTACATCGAGAGCGATGGCGAAGTGGCCATCATCGACCCGTTGCGCGAGACCGCTCCGTACATCGAGCGTGCCCAAGCCCGGAATGCGCGGATCAAGTACGTGCTGGAGACGCACTTCCACGCCGATTTCGTGAGCGGCCACCTCGATCTTGCTCGGAGAACAGGAGCAACCATCGTCTACGGACCCAATGCCGACCCCACCTTCGATGCGTACATCGCCAAGGATGGGGAGGAACTGAAACTGGGCAAGGTGAGGATCAAGGTCCTCCATACGCCCGGACACACCATGGAGAGCACGTGTTACCTGTTGCTGGACGAGCATGGCAAGCCACACAGCAT
>JADLAI010000029.1 GCA_020848295.1 Flavobacteriales bacterium | reverse complement strand
AGGGGACTTTGCGATGGCACCGTCCGATCGCTTACTTTTGCCGCGCTTTGGTGCCAGCCAGGGCGGAATTGACCGATGGTGTAACTGGCAACACGTCTGATTTTGGTTCAGAAGAGTCCAGGTTCGAGCCCTGGTCGGTCAACAAAAGGCCTCGCGCAAGCGGGGCCTTTTTCGTTGCCCGAGCGGTACCGATCCCGTGCTTGTGCCCCTTGGCTGATCGACGCTGGCCGCTATTGCCCGGGCGGCCACCTGGTCACGGGACCGGGGGCGCACTTGGATCGGTCCGCAGCAATTCCGAAAGGCAGTCGAACAACGCCGGGGAGGTTTCCTTGAACGCCTTGGGCCGCTCGAAGAAGTACTCCACGGCCACTGCGAAGAACTCGGCCTCATTGGTCCCGGCATAGTCCCGGAGGGGGCTCTCCTTCCCCCGCCTGATCCGGCTGGTCTCCTCTACGGTCAACCCCTTCCAACGAGCCAACACCACCGCATCGAAGAAGTGGTCCTCCCCATTGATGATCCCATTCTCGAACCACAACGCATGGGCCATTTCATGCAGACCCACGTTGTGGGCATCGTGACGGTGTGCATATCCACGCAGGAAGTCCTCCCAAGAGATGATGATGAGGCCGGTCACCGGTCGTACCTCGCCTTGATGGACCCGGTCGGTCAGGTGCGAACGATAGGCCTTGGGATACACCGCGATCCGGGTGAAGTGCCGCAGTTCCAACTCGGGGAAGCCCTGCAGCAACTGGGCCGCACAAGCGGCGATCATCACCTTCATCTCCAAGGCTACCGTGATGCCCACCCCGACCCACTGCTTCTCCACCACGAAGTGGGCCACCTTCTGCTCGAACACGTGCTGGGCCGCAGGCGAGAGGCGCTGATATTGGACCGCATACTTCTCCAGGATCGCTTTTTCGCGTATGCCCAGCGGGATCCCTCGGGAGAAGAGGCCAGTGCTGCGTGCCGCCCAAAGGACCCAGAGCACGATCGGTCCACCGATGAACACCAGGTAGGAGAGGACCCTGGCCATCAGGTACCGATCCCTTGTTGCCGGACCGCGGCCCGGCGTGAACCGTGTTGGGGGCTGAGGTGCGCTCGTTCCGAGAACACCCGCATCGGTCGGCTGTCCTGTTCGTCCACCCTTCAGTACCGCAACTTGTCCGCCTTCGCGTTCCAGGCCGCGAACACGACCTGTGCCTCATCGCGCAGGCCTTGTTCGGTGCGGATGCGGCGATCGTTATACGGCAAGGGGAGTTCGTCGTAGATGAGCTGATCGTCGAAACCGGCTTGGGCCGCGTCCTCTCGGGTGCCGGCGAAGACGATGCGGTCCGGACGGGACCAATAGATCGCGCCCAGGCACATGGGGCAGGGTTCGCAACTGGTGTAGAGCACACATCCCTCCAATTGGAAGGAGCCGAGTTGCCTGCACGCCTCGCGGATGGCCACCACCTCGGCGTGCGCGGTGGGGTCGTTCGTGCTGGTGACCCGGTTGCTGCCCCGGCCGATGATGATCCCGTCCTTCACGATCACGCAGCCGAAGGGTCCACCATCACCGCGTTCCATGCCCTCCCTGGCGAGCGCGATGGCCGCGCGGAGGTGGTCGATGTCCGAAGGGTGTTGCATGTCGCTCATCGGGTGGATAGGCCCGCCCGGCAAAACAAGTGCATTGCATGGGATCCCCGACGCCGGTTCGGTCCGAAGAAGCCGTCTATCTTTCCCTCCTGCGACAACCCGCCCACATGTTCCTCACCACACCCCCGAAACGCCTTGCCTTCTTGGGGAGACCCGGCGACCTGTTCGTGGTCCTCCTGGTCAATATGCTGCTCACCTTCATCACACTGGGCCTCTATTACCCCTGGGCCAAGGCCCGTCGGCTCAGCTGGTATTACGAGCACACCGAACTGGATGGCCATCCCTTCCATTTTCACGGTACGGGGAATGAGATGTTCAAAGGCTTCATCAAGGCCATCGGGCTTCTGCTACTGATCTATGGAACCTACATCGTGGGCGTGCTGATGGAGGAGGTGAAGCTCGTTGTGATCGGTGTGCTGGTCATGTTCGTGGGTCTCCTGCTCTTCATTCCATTGATCATCCATGGTTCGCTGCGCTATCGTTCCAGCCGCAGCAGTTGGCGGGGGATCCACTTCGGGTACCGCGGGCAGTTGAAGGAGCTGTATCGGATCTGCTTACGCGATGGCCTGCTCACCTTGATCACGGTGGGCATCTATGGCTCGTGGCTCACCATCCACTTGCGCAATTACACGGTGGGTCACCTGCGATATGGTAGCACAAGCTTCCGATACAAAGGCGATGGTGCAGCGTTCTTCCTACTGAACCTGAAAGGGTATTTACTCACCGTGTTCACCCTTGGCATCTATGGTTTCTGGTGGCAGCGGGACCTGTTCAACTACTACGTGAACAACCTGAGCTGGGAGCATCCGGACGGCAAGCGCATCCAGTTCAGGAGCACGGCTACTGGCGGAGGTTTTTTCAGTTTGATGCTGGTGAATGTGCTGATCGTGGTCTTCACGTTGGGGATCGGGTTCGCGTGGGCCGAGGTGCGTACCATGCGGTTCGTCCTGGAACACATTGCGCTGGATGGCGATGCCGACCTGAACGCCGTGGTGCAGACCGAGCAGGAGCATAAGAACGCCATGGCCGACGACCTGGGGGATCTCCTGGATATCGGCGTGTTCATTTGATCGTGGAGCGCACTGTACAAGCCATATATTATGATGGGGCCACCAGCAAGCCCCAGGAGGCCACCGTTCGGGTGCGCGAGATGAACACCTTGGAAGTGGAGCTTCCGGATGGTGGTTGTTTCCAGTGGCCTTTGGAACACAAGGGGATGGAGTGGGAACGGAGCAGCGCCATGTTGCGCTTGTCCTTCGGGGACCACCCACGCCGGGTGTTGCTCATCCGGGATGAACCCTTCATCCAGAGTTTCGTGCTGCGTATGCGGTATGCGGGTCGCCAAGGCGTGTATGACCGTGCCTTGGCCGTGGCCCGTAGCGGCCCCGTCCTGTTCTTCCTGGGTGTGGTGGCCCTGTTGATCTGCTCCTACCTCTGGTTCCTGCCCTGGGCGGCAGAGCGCCTTGCGCTGCTGGTGCCTCGAACGTTGGATGAGCGCATCGGGGAGGCAGCCTTCGACCAGATGGCCCTTGGCCTGCCCATCGATAGCGCACGCACCGTTTCGTTACAAGCCTTCGGCGATGCGATGGAGCTGAGCCCGAGCTTCGAGCCGACATACCACGTGGTGAAGGACGACCAGGTGAATGCTTTCGCGCTGCCCGGTGGACACATCGTGGTCTTCACCGGGATCCTTGATCGTATGGCCTCGGCGGATGAGCTCGCGGCACTGCTCGCGCACGAGGCCACCCACGTGGAGGAACGACACAGCACCCGGATGCTGGCCCGCAGCATGGCGGGTTACCTGTTCCTCTCGTTGCTCATCGGCGATGTGAACGCGGTGGTGGCCATGGTGGCGGATAATGCCAACGCCCTGCGCAACCTCGGTTATGGAAGGGGACTGGAGACCGAGGCGGATCGCATCGGGCAGGAGCAGCTCTTGAAGAACGGGGTGGATCCGATGGCCATGGTGGGCCTGCTTGAACTGCTGGAGCGCGAGGCCGAGGACATGCCGGAGGCGCTGGCTTTCCTCAGCAGTCATCCCCTCACGCAAGAGCGCATCGCCGCCGCACGGACCCGCGCCCGCGAATTGGGCACGCCGCAAGCGCCGAATGATCGATTGGAGGTACTGTTCAGGCCACTGATCGCAGCTCAGCCCACCGAGGCGATGCCCAGCTCGGCCAATTGAGCGGCATCCAAGCGGCTCGGTGCGTCGATCATCGTGTCACGGCCCGCATTGTTCTTCGGGAAGGCGATGAACTCGCGGATGTCGCTGCGCCCGCCGAAGAGAGAAACCCACCGGTCGAAGCCGAATGCCGCACCCCCATGTGGCGGTGCACCATACTCGAATGCGTCCAAAAGGAAGCCGAATTTGTACCGCGCCTCCTCATCGGTGAAACCCAGCACGCGGAACATGGCCTCCTGCATGGCGCGGTCGTGGATCCGGATGCTCCCACCACCGATCTCCGTGCCATTGATCACCAGGTCGTAGGCATTGGCCTTCACGCCGCCCGGATCGCTTTCCAGCTTGTGCGCATCCTCCGGCTTGGGTGCGGTGAAGGGATGGTGCATGGCGTGCCAGCGGCCGCTCTCCTCATCCTGCTCCAGCAGGGGGAAGTCCACCACCCACAACGGGCTGAATGCCCACGGATCGCGCAGGTCGCACAGGTCGCCGAGGTGCAGGCGAAGCTCGTTCAACTGCTTGCGCGTCCTGTCCGCCTTGCCGGCCATGATGCATAACAGATCACCTTCCTTCATGCCGCAGCGCACGGCCCACGCCTTCAGTTGTTCCGGCGTGAAGAATTTGTCCACGGTGCTCTTCAGGCCCTCGGTCGTCCACTTCAGGAATACGATGCCCGTGGCCCCGATCTGCGGGCGCTTCACGAAGTCGATCAGTGAATCGGTCTGTTTGCGGCTCCAGCCCGCGCAGCCTTCGGCATTAATGCCCACCACCAGTTCCGCCTCATCGAATACCTTGAAGCCTTTGCCCTGGAGCAGGTCATTCAGCTCATTGAAGCGCATACCGAAGCGCAGGTCGGGCTTGTCGCAACCGTAGTCGCGCATGGCCTCATCGAAGGTCATCCGAGGAAAAGGTGAGCTGAATTCCTTGTCCAGTACGGCTTTGAAGAGGTGCTTGGCCAAGCCCTCGAACATCCGCAGGATGTCTTCCTGTTCCACGAAGGCCATCTCGCAGTCGATCTGCGTGAACTCCGGCTGACGGTCCGCCCGCAGGTCCTCGTCCCGGAAGCATTTCACCACCTGGAAGTAGCGGTCGAACCCGGCCACCATCAGCAATTGCTTGAATGTCTGCGGGCTTTGTGGAAGCGCGTAGAACTCACCCTGGTTCATGCGGCTGGGCACCACGAAATCACGCGCACCCTCTGGCGTGCTCTTGATCAGCACCGGCGTTTCCACCTCCAGGAAATGGTGTGCGCTGAGGTAGTTCCGTGTTTCAATGGCCATTCGATGGCGCAGCTCGAAGTTCTTCCGGATGTTGGCGCGGCGCAGGTCCAGGTAACGGTACCTCATTCGCAGGTCGTCGCCACCGTCGGTCTCTTCCTCCATGGTGAAGGGCGGTGTTTTGGCGGCGTTGAGCACTTTCAACCCGGTGACGATCAGTTCGATCTCGCCAGTGGGGATCTGTAGGTTCTTGCTTTCGCGCTCCTTCACGGTGCCGGTGGCCAGGATCACGTACTCGCGGCCCAGTGTGTTGGCCTGATCGCACAGGGCCTTGTCGCGTTCCACGTTGAAGCTGAGCTGGGTGATCCCATAACGGTCGCGTAGGTCCACGAAGGTCAGGCCGCCCAGGTCGCGGGTCCGCTGGACCCATCCAGCGAGTGTCACGGTCTTACCAGCGTCGGTGAGGCGGAGTTCGCCACAGGTGTGCGTTCGGTACATGGCTTTGGAATGCGCCTGCCGGTCCGATATGGCCGGGGCGTTGCAACGGAGCGCGAATTTACCGGAACGGAGCGATCCGTTACTGGACCGTGAAGGTCAGGGCCCGGCGGATGATGTCGCCATCGGTTTCCTGAACGGCGAAGGTCCACCTTTCGGTGCCCGGCACCGGCCTAATACGGATCACCTTGTCGAACGCGAAGGTGGTGGTGCCGATCGGGAGGCTGTCCTGCACGTTCTCCTGCTGGCCATCGTATTGCGATAGGACCTTGAAGGTACGCAGGCCATCATCGCCCCTGTTGATGCGCACCCCCACGAGCAGGGTGTCGTTCACCGAGACCGTGTCATTGCGATAGGTGAACCCTGCGTCGAGCACGAATTCGATCGTCGGGTTCACATCGGGTGTATCGTCATCATCCCGGTTGCAACTGGCGGCGCCAAGGGTGATCCCCAAGGCCAGGAGTGCCATCGTTCGAAGAAGGAAGCCGCGATCCATGTGGTACAAAGGTAGGTGGCCGCGGAAAGCAATGACGCAAGTGAGGTGATGTCGCCGACGGTTTCTCTGAGACGCACTTGACGGTGATCATCAGGGTTCTACCTCACACTCGAAGCAGCACTACCTTGTCCGGCAGAAACCGACCTCATGCAATTCACCGCCTCACAGATCGCTACGCTTCTTCAGGGTACCGTGGAGGGCGACCCCAACGCCACCGTCAGCCGGCTCTCGAAGATCGAGGAGGGCGGTCCCGGTTCGTTGTCCTTCCTGGCCAATCCGGCCTACGCGCAATATGTCCATGGCACCACCGCCTCCGTGGTGATCATCGGTAACGCCTTCGAGCTTACGGGCCCGGTGAAGACCACCCTGGTACGCGTGGCCGATGCGCAAAGCGCCTTCGCGAAGGTGCTGGCGATGTACAACACCATCAAGCTGGACAAGAAGGGCATTTCGCCGCAGGCGGTGATCGAGGCCGGAGCCACCTACGGGGACAACTGCTACATCGGACCCCTGGCGTTCATCGGGGTGAATGTGAAGCTCGGCAGCAACGTGAGGATCTACCCGCATGTGTACATCGGCGACAACGTCACCATCGGGGACAACAGCACGGTGTTCGCGAACGTCACCATCTATTCCGATTGTGTGGTGGGCGCCAATTGCATCGTGCACAGCGGCACGGTGATCGGCAGTGATGGCTTCCGTTTCGCGACCGGACCCGATGGTGGTGCCAAGATCCCCCAGATCGGGAACGTGGTCATTGAGGACGACGTGGAGATCGGAGCCAATTGCGCCATCGACCGCGCCACACTGGGTAGTACCATCCTGCGCAAGGGTGTCAAGTTCGACAACCTGATCCATATCGCCCACAACGTGGAAGTTGGCGAGAACACCTATTACGCTGCAGGTGGTGTGGTGGCGGGTTCCACCAAGATCGGAAAGAACTGCATGTTCAGCGGGCAGGTCGGCATCATCGGCCACCTGAAGATCGCCGATGGGACCATCATCGCCGCACAGAGCGGCATCAGCAAGGACACCAAGGCGGGCGAAGCCTACATGGGCTCACCGGCATTCGAAGTGCAGAAGTACCGCAAGAGCTACATCCATTTCCGCAACCTGGACAAGTTGGTGACGCGGGTGGAAAAGCTGGAGAAGCGGGGGGAGTGAAGGGAACTGGTGGTAGGTGCTGAACACGCACCCGAAGAATGGGGCACCATCACTGATCGCTTCAGCGAATTTGGCTGGATCGGAACCTGCGCCCTCGATGGTTCTTCTGCGCCCTCACGCTTTTGAGCGGGACGATCGCCTCGATCAGCGCTTTATACCAATTCGTAATAGAGGATCACCCCGTCTGCTTGCTCTTTTTCCGCATTGCTTCACCGTGCGGCCCGTTCCGTAGGTCCCGCTACGCAACCTGCTGTTCCGTGTATCGTCCTCCGAAAAGATCGCGGCGCATCTCTTGGCCAACCTTGAATGCGTAAATGGTTTTCGCCGATCGATACCTGGTTGAGACCTGCAAGCGGGAAGTGCCACTCTTTTTCCAGAACGGTATGGTCGACCCTGCCGAAATAGGAAGGTCATGGTGACCACACAGCAGGTGCTTCCACCACAACCGCGTGAAATTCAATTTCCTACGCATCCACTCATGATCCGGAACGGCAATTGATCACGGCATTGTATTGAAGAACTATCCCATGAACACACAACAGGACATCAAGGCCAATGAGATCGAAGCGCTTGGTAGTGAAACGCTCAAGGCCATCTACCAAGGGCAGACGGACAAGGTGGTACAACTCTACGGGAAGGTGGAACTCCTTCTCAAGAACGGGAGCGACCTGAGCAGGTCGCTGATCGCCACGAAATTCGTTCTGCCCATCTCCCGACTCCTGGAGATGAACTACAGTTGGGGTAAGGAGTACTTGAAGCTCTTCCCTGAACTACTGCGGATGGAGCACTACCGGCAGGTGAACGCAACAGGTCTCTGAGCAATAGGCTCGGCCGGTGTTGGTACGTACAGCCATCGCTTGGCACGGCTGATGATCAAGGAGCTGCTCGGATCCTCTACAACGTCCCCCTGTTCTCCTGCTCCCGCTCGATCGCCTCGAACAGCGCCTTGAAGTTGCCTTTGCCGAAGCTCTTGGCGCCTTTGCGCTGGATGATCTCGAAGAAGAGCGTGGGGCGGTCCTCCACCGGCTTGGTGAAGAGCT
>JADLAI010000028.1 GCA_020848295.1 Flavobacteriales bacterium | reverse complement strand
TGCTGGTTTCGGTTTCCTGGGTCGGCGATGGGCGTTCCTGCGAAGGGTAGAATGCGTCATGAAATATGTGTTGGTCGGGTGTGTATGGAACGCCCCTTGGGCATCCGGTATTGCACGTCGGCTGAAAATGTCGGCCACCCACGCCCGGAATTGGCGGCGGCGGCTTCAGAATGAAGCCGCCGCCTTCTGATCCTCAGGAACTTAACCCACTACGCCCGTTCCAGAGCGATATCATTCTCCTTGATCATCCTCCGCATATTGATCAGCGCATAGCGCATACGGCCGAGCGCGGTGTTGATGCTCACATCGGTATGCTCGGCGATCTCCTTGAAGCTCATGCCGAGGTACGTACGCATCAGCACCACTTCGCGCTGCTCATGGGGCAGGTTCTCGATCAAGCGGCGCACATCGGCATCGATCTGCGTATTCACCAGGCGCTGTTCCACGTTCTTCGCAGGCTGGGCAACGGTGGCGAACACATCATGCTCCTCGGTGCTCCTCACTAAGGGCATCTTCTTCGTCCGGCGGAAATGGTCGATCACCAGGTTGTGGGCGATGCGCATGATCCATGGCAGGAACTTGCCTTCCTCGTTATAACGTCCTGCCTTCAGGGTGTGGATCACCTTGATGAAGGCCTCCTGGAAGATATCCTCGGTGAGTTCCCGCTCCCGCACCAACAGGTAGATGTGGGACCACACCTTGCGTTTGTGGCGGTTGAGCAATAGCTCGAAGGCCTTTTCGTTGCCCTGTACGTAGGCGTGTACGAGTTGTTGGTCGTTGAGCACCTTGGATAGCATGGTCTTCCCCTTTAGGTCCGTGGTTCGGAGCGCGAATGATCAGGGTAGAGACGGTGCTATGCGTGAAAGGGGTTTGGTGCTACGTGGCGTCGAAGGCCGTTGGAATAAGGACGCAGTTGAAGGGGAGAACGTTGCCTACCGCTACTTATTGTATAGGCCAGATGATTTCCTCACTACAAGTCAAAGATAGGGTGTGAAGGGATGACCAGGGCGTACCGATCCCTAATTTCGCAGCGCCTTTGCCTGCCCCACCCTCCACAGAAAGCGCCACTACGGCCACCAACGGAGCCGAGAACGCCCGGAAAAGCCTCCGCCAGGGCTTCATCCGGGTGCAGGGTGCACGTGTCCATAACCTGAAGAATGTGAGCGTGGACATCCCACGCGGCAAGCTGGTGGTGGTCACGGGACTGAGCGGAAGTGGGAAAAGCAGCCTGGCGTTTGACACGCTATATGCTGAGGGTCAGAGGCGTTATGTGGAGAGTTTGAGCAGCTATGCGCGCCAGTTCATGGGTCGGCTGGAAAAGCCGGACGTGGACCGCATCATCGGGATAAGCCCGGCCATCGCCATCGAACAGAAGGTGATGACAAGCAACCCGCGCAGCACCGTGGGGACGAGCACCGAGGTGTACGACCACCTGAAACTGCTATTCGCCCGTGTGGGACGCACGCTCTCTCCCGTATCGGGCCAGGAGGTGAAGCGGAACACCGTGGAGGACGTGGTGGCAGGTCTGCATTCCTTCCCGGAAGGAAGCATCGTCCTGATGCTCGCCCCGGTACGCCCCCCGGAAGGCCGTTCATTGAAGGAACACTTCGGGATCCTGCAACAACAGGGCTACGCGCGGGTGCATGATGGGACCACGATACACCGGATCGAGGAGGTGCTGGCCGCAAAGGTCCCACCGAAAGGCACCTGGTTCCTGGTGATGGACCGATTGACCGTGCATCCGGCGGACCAGGAGAACGACAGCCGGGTGGCCGACAGTGCAGAAAGCGGCTTCTTCGAGGGGCAGGGTGAGCTGATCCTCCTGGGCGAGGACAAGAAGGGAGCCCCCCGGCAGGTAGGCTTCAGCGACAAATTCGAACTGGACGGCATCGTCTTCGAGGAACCCTCGCCCAACCTCTTCAGTTTCAACGACCCTGTTGGTGCCTGCCCCAAGTGTGAGGGATACGGCAATGTGATCGGGATCGATGCCGACCTGGTGATCCCCGATAAGAGCCTGAGCGTGTACGACGATGCTGTGGCGGCCTGGCGCGGGGAAAAACTGAGCGAATGGAAGGACCACTTCATCCGCGACAGTGCGAAATACGACTTCCCGATCCATCGCCCCATCCGCGACCTCAACCGGGAACAGCGCGACCTGCTGTGGAAGGGCGGGCGGGGCCTGCACGGCATCGACCGCTTCTTCCAATACGTGGAGGAGAAGAGCTATAAGATCCAATACCGGGTGCTGGCCAGTCGCTATCGAGGCAAGACCAACTGCCCGGTGTGCGAAGGCACCCGGTTGAAGCCGGAGGCCCGCTACGTGAAAGTCGGCGGCAAGGACATCACCGAACTGGCACGCATGCCCCTGGGCCAATGCGCGGACTTCTTCGCCCAGTTGGAATTGAGCGAACAGGACCAGCGGATCGCCGATCGTCTGCTCAAGGAGATCCGGAATCGGCTGAGCTACCTGGTGGAGGTGGGAGTGGGTTACCTGACGTTGGAACGCCGGAGCAACACCTTGAGCGGTGGGGAAACGCAACGCATCAACCTGGCCACCAGCCTGGGCAGCAGCCTGGTGGGTAGCATGTACATCCT
>JADLAI010000027.1 GCA_020848295.1 Flavobacteriales bacterium | reverse complement strand
TGGGCAAAGGCAAATGCCGCGAACACGTTCGATACGTTGAGCATGGGTATGAGCGCCGATGCCCCCCTGGCCATCGCAGCGGGCAGCAACCTCGTCCGCATCGGGACCGCCATTTTCGGTGACCGATCGGCCCGGTGAGCGATCGGTCGTTCGGGCAACCTTATTCCCATCCGCACGTCTGTTCTTCATGGTTCAGTGGTCGCTCACCATGCGTCGACCAGGTCTCCTTTTCCTCACGCTTCTTCTGGCAGGGGCTGCTTTCGCACAGCGCAACCTGGAGATCGGCCTGACCACAGGGGTAACGCACTACTATGGCGACCTCGGGAACATCGATGGCCCGGTGCAGTGGAACAGTGCCCGTCCGGGCATGCAGGTCACCATCCGTGATTTCCTGAACAACAAGAAGCGGTATGTGACCCGGTCGCTCACCACGGAAGTGCGGTTGAGCTGGTTCCGGATCGGGTATGATGAGACCGCCCCCATGCGCAATGTACCCACCACGGAACTGAAGAACTTCCGCCGGGGACTGAGCTTCCGCACCGACCTTTTGGGCGCATCGGGGCACCTTGTGCTGAACGCCTATCGCGAGCCCTACACACCGCTTTTCCAGCAACGCTTCTTCATGTACTTCCACATCGGAATGGGGGTTTACCACGGGCGGCCGAAAGCCGACCTCTTCCGCGGTGGTGTGGACCCGGACAACCGCTACTATTTCTGGTCGGACGGTACGGTCCGCGATGCACCACGGGGTACGCCCAATGCCACTGTGATCGAACGGGATGGACGGTACGAGACCGACCTGGGTAGCTGGCTCACGGAAACCAGCCGCACCGATACGGACCTGGGTAAGGCCCGCCAGTACAAGGCATGGCACATCGGGATCCCCATGGGGTTGGGCCTCCGATACATGCTTACCCGGCGGTTGAGCGTGGGCATGGAGTATTGCTACTACATGTTCATGACCGATGAATTGGATGACGTGAGCGACCTCTACGCGACCTATGAGCAGATCGATGCGTTGTACGAGAGTCCGCGCGACCGCACGCTGGCCCGGTACATCAGCGATCCAACGGGCTGGGGAACGGTGGGCGACAATGACGATATCAAGACCAGCAAGCGCGGGAATCCGGGATTGCTCGATTCGTTCAGCTACTTCAGTCTCGAGGTCTCGTACAAATTCAAACGCCGCCCGGGGAGGCGTACATACATGCGGCTTTGACCGCATCGGCCCGCCACGCTATCTTCGTGGTATCAATGGCCGCAAGAACGACCGCCGAAAAGGGCAAACGCATGGACCTGGCGTTCGCCTCGTTGCTCAGCAAGGACGATGAAGAGGTACTGGCGGCGATCACACGGATCGGGAACGAGGGCGATGCGCGGGCCATACGGCCGCTGCTCACGGCATTAACACGGAACACCTCGGCCACGGTGCAGCAGCGGATCACCCAACTGCTGTTCCAAGTGAAGGCCAGTGGTGCCGATGAAGCCCTGTTCACGGCCTTGGAGGACCCGGACCTGGCCGCCGTGCGCACCACCATCCTGAGTACTTTCTGGAATGCGGGGATCGATGTACGCGGACGACTGGAGGTCTTCGTGGCGATCGCATTGCAAGGGACCGCAGCGGAGTGTTTTGAATGCCTTACGGTGATCGAGAACCAGGAAGTCTGGTCGGAACGGGAGGTGCGCACCGCACTGCGCCAGGTGGAACAAGCCATTCCGGCGGAAAAGGACCCGTATAAGGCAGCAATGCTCGCCGACCTGTTACAGGTGCTCCAATACCGACTTGGAGTGGGTGAAGCGGCCGAATGATACACCGGCAACACGTGCGGAGGACGTGCCGTATGATCGGCCTTCCCGTGGCGGCGCCATGCTCCTCTCGCTCTGTTCATGAACGCCCGGCTCAGCGATAAGATCCGGGTGGTCTCCCTGTTGACGATGGTGTTACTCACCTTCGTTCACGCCTTCACCTTTCCGTCCAATGTGTTCCAAGGCGATCCCTGGTCGTTGGATGGGATCAACTTCACGATCCAGTACTTCATCAGCAACGGGCTCGCCCGGTTCCGAGTGCCGATGTTCTTCATCATCTCGGGCTACTTCTTCGTGCGTGCGATCCATCGTCCGCACGATGGCTTTGCGAACCAGTTCACCAAGCGCCTTCGCACCATCGCCGTGCCCTACCTGGCCTGGTCCATCCTGGGCTTGCTCCTTTACGCGATCATGCAATGGCCGCAAGCAACCCGCGGCCTGTTCCCGAACAACCCGGTTTGGGGCCTTCGTGCGGTGGATGTGCTACGCAAGATCCTGCTGGATCCCATTCCCTACCAACTCTGGTTCCTGCGCGACCTGATGGTGCTCTTCGCCCTGAGCCCCTTGTTCCTGATCCTTATCCGGTGGTTCGGGGCCTGGGTGCTCCTTCCAGCTGCGGTCTGCTGGTGGTGGGACATCGACCCGGTGATCGTACGAACGGGGTCGATCACCTTCTACTTGGCCGGGATCTGGCTGTTCTTGCGTGGCCCGGACAGCCCACCCGTGATCACCAACCCCGGGCGACGCGCCATAGTGGCCACCTGGCTCGTGGTGCTCGTAGCAAAGACGGCCGTGGTGGTGACCAATACCGGGGACGCCGATGCGATCCGCATTCTCCACAAGGGATCCACATTCCTCGGCCTTGCTGCGGTCTGGGTGTGGTACGACCTGATCGTGGGGGACCGGGACATCCGGAAGTCCTGGCTCTACCCGCTCACGGCCCATTCGTTCTTCCTGTATGTCGCACATGAACCGCTCCTGAGCGTCGTGAAGCAGACGCTCTTCCTGCTGCTCGGTCACCATCCCGCCATGGCTTTCGTGGTCTACGTGATCGCACCCTGCCTGGTCATGGTGATCTGTTTTGGTACGGCACGGGTGCTCGCGCGCCATGTTCCGGGGTTGTATGGCTTCTTCACCGGTGGGCGTGGGGTGCCGAAAGTGGACCCACAAGCCAAGGAGGTGGCCCTGGCCTCCAGCTGATCAACCCGCCAGGTAGGTCAGCAGGGCCTGCCGCACCCGCGCATTCATATCGGCGGTGGAAGCGGGTAGGAATCGTGTGCCGGTGATGCGCTCGAACAATTCGGTGTACCGGTCGGTCACGCTGTGAACGAAGGCATCATCCATCAAAGGCATCACCTGACCCTCGCGACCCATGAAGCCATGTGCGATGAGCCATTCGCGTACGAACTCCTTGCTCAGCTGCTTCTGCGGGTCGCCGCGCTGCTGGCGCTCGGCATAACCATCGGCATGGAAGTAGCGCGAACTGTCCGGTGTGTGGATCTCGTCGATCAGCAGGATACGGCCATCGTTGGTTCGGCCGAACTCGTATTTGGTGTCGACCAGGATAAGGCCCCGTGCCCGAGCCAATCTGGACCCCTCGGTGAAGAGCGCCATGGCCGTGCGGCAGAGCATGGCCCATTCGTCGGGCGTGCAGATCCCGTTGGCAAGGATGCCTTCCGGTGTGATGTCCTCATCATGACCTTCGGCGGCCTTGGTACTGGGCGTGATGATCGGTGTGGGGAAGGGATCATTCTCGCGCAAGCCATCGGGCATGCGGGCCCCACATAGCGATCGCTCTCCCGCCTTGTACTGTCGCCAGGCATGACCAGCGAGGTAGCCCCGCACGACCATCTCCACCGGAATGGTCTTCGCCGTGTACCCGATCACCACGTTCGGATCAGGTAGGGCGATGGCCCAGTTCGGTGCCACATGGGCCGTGGCCTTGAGCATGTGCCAGCTGAGTTGGGTGAGCACCTGCCCTTTGTGCGGAATACCGCGTGGCAGGATCACATCGAAGGCACTGATCCGGTCCGTGGCCACCAGAATGGTGCGCCCATCGGCCAAGTGGTACACATCGCGCACCTTGCCCCGGTGGATGGACCGCACCCCAGGCAGATCCATCTCGGTGCGCATTAAGGTTGCCTCGGTCGATGTCATGGTTTCTGTCCATTTCCGGCCTCCAACTCGCGGAAGGCCTTGAGCACCTTGGTCACCAGTTCATGCCGGATCACATCCTTCTCGTCCAGTTCCACCACGGTCACTCCCTCCACATCACGGAGCATGTTCACCGTGGGCAGCAGTCCGCTGGGTTGCCGATCGGGCAGGTCCACCTGGGTGGCATCGCCGGTGATGACGAACTTGGCATTCCGGCCCATGCGGGTAAGGAACATCTTGAGCTGGGTGAGCGTGGCGTTCTGCGCTTCGTCCAGGATCACGAAGGCATGATCCAGTGTGCGACCGCGCATGAAGGCGAGCGGTGCGATCTGGATCACCCCTTCATCGAGGTGATCGGCCAGCTTGGAGGCCGGTATCATCTCGCGCAACGCGTCGTAGAGCGGTTGTAGGTAGGGGTCGAGCTTCTCGCGCAGGTCTCCCGGCAGGAAACCGAGGTTCTCCCCTGCCTCCACCGCTGGCCGGGTGAGCACGATGCGGCGCACCTTCCGCTCCTTGAGCGCCTTCACTGCCAGGGCAACGGCGGTATAGGTCTTCCCCGTGCCCGCAGGACCGATCGCGAAGACCATGTCGCTCGCACCCACCGCCTCGACCAGCCGTTCCTGGTTGCGGGTACGTGCTTTCACACGCAGCCCGGCGTTACCGTAAACGAGCACGTCCGCCTCCTCGGGGTTCTCCCGCTCACCCGCGCTCACGCTCGTGCCCATGAGGTCATCCAGCACCTTGCGCGGCAGTTCATTGTAGCGGGCCACATGGTCCACGAGCTGCTTGAAACGCTCCTCGAACGCGGTGATGTCCGTGTCGGTCCCGCTCAGCTTCAGCGTGTCTCCCCTCGCTATGATGCTGAGCTTCGGGAAGTGGCCGCGGATGATCCGCAAGTTGGCGTCGTTCGCGCCCAGGACCTCCACGGGGTCCACCCCGGTCATGGTGATCAGCTTCTCTATCAAAGTAACTTTCGATCGTTGATTTCTTCCACACGACCCCCTTTCCAGGCGGGGATAGTTTTGGACGCCGAAGGTAGATGTTGCCTTCGCTCCACGGCACCATGTCCATCATCACCCTCACCACCGACATGGGCCTGCGGGACCATTACGTGGCCACGGTGAAGGGTGCGATCTGGACCCAGTATCCCGAAGCGCGGATCGTGGACATCAGCCACGGGATCAAGCCTTTCGACAGTGGCCAGGCTGCTTTCGTACTGCGGCAGGCCTATCCCGAATTCCCGCGCGGCACGATCCACATCATCGGGGTGAATCCGGAAGCCGACGGCCACACCCCGCATCTGGTGGTGCGACACGATGGACATTATTTCATCGGGGCTGATAATGGGATCTTCTCGTTGCTCTTCGACGGCATGCCGCACGAGGCATTCGAGCTCACCATGAAACTGGACCATGATCACGTGGCTTTCCCGGCTCGCAGTGTGTTCGCCAAGGCGGCCTGTCACCTGGCACGCGGCGGCACCGTGGATGTGATCGGCCGGAAGGTGACCCAGGTGAAGGAGTTGATCGGCTTCCTTCCAGCTGCGGACACGATGAGCATCCGTGGTCGGGTGATCTACATCGACAGCTACGGGAACCTGATGACGAATGTGCGCAAGAAGTTGTTCGACGAGGTGGGTCGGGGCCGCGGCTTCCGGATCAGTTTCGGGCATCGCGAGGACGATATCGTCAAGATCCACGGAACGTACGGGGATGTGGTGCAGGGCGAGCGGCTTGCCTTCTTCAATGCGACCGGGTTACTGGAGATCGCCGTGAACAAGGCGGTGGAAGGCTCCGGCGGCGGTGCGGCACGGCTCTTCGGTGTGAAGCTGGACGATACCGTACGCATCGATTTCCAGGAACGCGGCCGCAACTGAGTGCTGGCAAGTACAACACGGTCCGGGGGCGATCCCTACTATTGCCTTGGGCGGAACAGCCAACCTATCGACCATGTTGATACGGATCGTGAAAATGACCTTCAGACCCGAGGAGACCGGGCACTTCCAGGAACTCTTCGAGGGGTGGAAACCGCGGATACGCCACTTTCCCGGTTGCAGGCACCTGGAATTGTTGCACGACCTGGACGACCGGCGGGTCTTTTTCACGTACAGCCATTGGGATGGACCGGCCGACTTGGAGAATTACCGCGTTTCGGCCGTTTTCGCCGATGTGTGGCCTGTGGTGAAGGCCCTCTTCGCCGCGCCAGCCGAGGCTTGGAGCGTGGAACGGGAGCATCATCTGCCGTGAGCCTTGGACCACCACTTTGATCCGGTCGGGAAACAAGATGACCAGGTCGGAAGTGCGATCGGTCCGGTCTTTGTCCGATATTCGGGCCATGTTCCGCTCGATCGCGACCTGTGCCGTCCTTCTACCCTTGCTTGCCCTGGCCCAGGGCAATGCGGATGACCACTTGAAAAGTGCACAGGCCGCCTACAAAGCGAACGACCTGGAGGTAGCCCTGGCGCATGCCGACAGTGCCCTCCTGCTGGAACCCACGATCCCGGGCGGTTACAAGTTGCGTGGCGACATCAGACAACGGGGCCATGACCTGCACGGCGCACTGATGGATTATGTGAAGGCGGAGAAACTGGAACCGGACAATGCCCGCCTGTACGTGAGCCGTTCCGCGGTACACATCACCGAGCAGCGTGTGAAAGAGGCCATGCGCGACATCGAACGGGCTTTGGAACTCGATGACACGGACCCCGATGCCTGGTACAACCGGGCTTGTGCCAATTACGTGGGGAGGAACAACGAAGGGGCCTTGCGCGATCTGGAACGGTCCCTCTCCCTTCGACCGGCAAGTGCCGATGCCCTCTTCCTGCGCGGGGTGGTGCTGGGCGAACTGTTCAAGGAGGAGGCAGGGATAAAGGACCTTGAGGCCGCATTGGCCCTGAACCCCACCATTGCCGATGGCTTGATGAGCCTGGCCGTGCTGCAGTACGAAGCAAAGCAGTACGAGGTGGCCATAGCCACCTTCACGAAGGTGATCGATGCGGAGGACGCGTCGTTGAAGGATGCGCTCTATTACCGGGCCGACTGCTACTATGCCATGAAGAACAAGGAGCTGGCCTGCGAAAGCTGGCGGGAGGCCGCACGGCTCGGCGAGGCCGATTCCAAGTTCATCGTGCGCAACTATTGCAATACCACCGAGGAGAAGATCCCCAAGAAGCCGGTACGTGGTCGTCGTAAGTCGGTGATCGAATTCTGAGCAACAGGCCCAACACCGTTCGGATGGGTCCTTGGTGCCCGCAGCCATATTGTGCATCCCTGAACCGTATTGGAGCGTGGGCCGCAAACAGGACCGTTCGTGCGCCCTGGGTCATGCGTAGCGAGGTCGTGGAATTTGGCGTCCTTCGCGTGGTCAAACCTATGGTTGGCCGCACCCGATGAAGCATTTGGACCGGATCGATGTGTTGCGAGCAGTAGCAATATTGCTCGTATTTCTGCACCATGCGCAGATCTGCCTCTTCCCGAACTACCGGATCTCCACCTTCAATGCGGACGGCCTTTTAGCATTGCGGAGCATCAAGGATGCACTCCTCAACCTCTCCCCTGCGGCGTTCGGCTGGACCGGTGTGCAGCTATTCCTCCTGATCAGTGGCTTTCTGATCCACCTCGGGTTCCTGAAAGGCGAAGCCCAAGGGTCGCCCTTGAATATTCGCACCTTCTTGAGCAAACGATTTTGGAGGATCTATCCACCCTATCTGCTCACCGTGCTGTTCTTCTGTTTCGCGGTGAACGGAGGTCGTTATTTGACCCAGCCGGACAAGGTGGCGGATCTGGTCTCACACCTGCTCATGGTGCACAACCTTTCCCAAGACACCTTCTGGTCCATCAATCCTTCTTTCTGGAGCATCGCTCTGGAGATCCAACTGTACCTGATCTATCCACTATTGCTCTTCCTCAGGAAAAAGTCGGGTATGCACCGTACCTTCCTTTTCACGCTGTTGTTGGCCGGGGCCATCATCCTGCTGAATCACCTGGGTTTGCCTGGGAATTTCGAGTTAGCGTACAAGACCAATGTCTTCGCGTTCTGGTACATCTGGTGCGCTGGTGCGTACCTCGCCGAACGGTTCCATGCCGGACAACCGGTTTTCCCCAAAGGGCACCGTTCACTACTATTCTCCCTGGCCCTGTTCGCTGCCATGTGCACGGCAAGTTGTGTTGAGGTGATCCACGTATTGGTGGTGCCCTTGGCCGTATTCGCCTGGATGGTCTTCTTTGAATGGTTCCTGCGCACGCCCATTCCGGCCAGTTGGGAGGCTGCTTGGCCATACCGTGGGCTGGTCACCGTCGGTTTGTGCAGCTACAGCATCTACCTGATCCACCAACCCTACCTGCGCACCTTGTTGCGGTACTTCGGGGAGTATGGCAACCAACCGTTCGCTTTGGCGGTGAAGGTGAGTGTGGTCTTCGGTATCCTGTTCTTGATCTCCTACGCGCTCTACCAGCTCGTTGAGTTGCCATCCATCGCCCATGGTGCGCGGCTGCGTGCACGACGGAAGGCTGCGGCGAATTGAGCCGGTCGGGCCAGTAGGCATGCCCCCCAACGAGAACCGGTACGGTAGCGCCCGCATACGGCCACTATCTTGGCGCCCGCTTAGGCCATGCGTGTCCTGATCGTAAAGGAAGTGAGGGGATTCCTGGGCTCGTTGATCGGCCAGGTGGTGGTGGTGGTATTCCTGCTGCTCACCGGCCTGTTCCTGTGGGTTTTCCCGAACAATATCCTGGATACCGGCTACGCCGACCTGGCCCCCTTGTTCTTCATCGCCCCGTGGGTCTTCCTCTTCCTGGTTCCGGCGGTCACCATGCGCAGCTTCAGCGAGGAACGGCGTACGGGGACCATCGAACTGCTACTGACCAAACCGCTCACCGAGCTTCAGCTCGTACTGGCCAAGTACATCGCAGCGGTGATCCTGATCGTGGTGGCCCTACTGCCCACACTGGTCTATTGGTACAGCCTGCATGAACTGGCCATGCCCAAGGGCAACCTGGACACGGGAGGCATCATCGGTTCGTACATCGGCCTGTTGTTGCTGGCCTGTTGTTTCGGTGCGATCGGTGTGTTCGCCTCGGCGATCACCGAGAACCAGGTGGTGGCCTTCATGATCGCCGTCTTCCTGTGCTTCTTCCTGTACCTGGGCTTCGACCTGATCGCCAATTTCGATGCCTTCGGCGCCATGGAAGGGCCGATCAAGCGCATCGGCATCCAGGAGCACTATGCCAGCCTGAGCCGCGGGGTGGTGGACCTGCGGGACGTGCTGTACTTCCTGGGCACCATCACCGTGTTCCTCCTGCTCACGCGCACCGCGCTCCAAAGCCACCGTTGGTAGGATGAAGCGCAGCCCACGCACCACCGACCTGCTGGAACTGCTGCTGAGCCTGGCCATCGTGGGCCTGGTGCTCTTCATCGGCTCCTTCCTGCGTCTGCGCGCCGACCTCACCAACGAGCAGCGGTACACCCTGACCCCGGCCACCAAGCAGATGCTGGAGGAGCTACCGGACGTGGTATACGTGAAGGTGTACCTCACGGGCGAACTGCCCGCCGACCTCGAACGCTTCTCCCGCTCCATCCGCGAGCTGCTCGACGAAATGCGCGTGGTGAACCCGGAAAAGGTGCAGTACAGTTTCATCGACCCCAGCGCCAGTGCCGACGAGAAGACCCGCAAGGAGACGTATGACCAACTGCAGAAGGAAGGACTGCAGTACAGCAGTATCCGGATCCGCGACAAGGAATCGTTCAGCGAACGCATCGTGTTCCCCGGCGCACTGATCACTTTCCGCGACAGGACGGTGCCCGTGCAATTGCTGAAAACACAATTGCGCACACCGGATGCGGACATCGTGAACCGCTCGATCAACAACCTGGAATATGAACTGGCGAGCGCCTTCCGCCAGAGCACCCAACGGGAAAAGGCACGGATCGCCTTCATTGAAGGCCATGGGGAACTGCGGGACATGGAGGTGGCCGACATCACCAATGCCCTGGGGGAGTTGTATGAGGTGAAGCGCGTGAAGGTGGACGAGCAGCTCGATGCACTGAGCCACACCGTGCCGAACATGCGGTACCGGTTGAACGACTACGACGCCATCATCGTGGCGAAACCCGACAGTGCCTTCTCCCCGCGCTGCGCTTACATCCTTGACCAGTTCATCATGAACGGCGGGAAGGCCCTCTGGCTCATCGACCCGATGAACGCCAACCTGGACAGCCTGCGCAAGAACCAGTTCTCCATGGCGGTGGCGAAGGAGATCGGGCTGGACGACCTCTTCTTCAACTACGGGGTGCGTTTCAACAAGGACCTGGTGCTGGACCGCAGTTGCGCACCGATCGAACTGTACACCCAGCCCTATGGCAACCAGCGCAAGTTGGAGCGTTTCCCGTGGTACTTCGAACCGGTACTGATCCCGCAGAGCACCCACCCGATCGTGAGCAACATCGACCCGGTACACCTGCGCTTCGCCAGCAGCCTGGACACGGTGGGCACCGACAGCGTGCGCAAGACAATCCTGCTCACCAGTTCGCCGGCATCGCTGGCCCAACGCAATCCCGTTCGCGTGAGCCTGAACATCGTGGAGGTACCTCCCCCCTTCGAGCGGCAGAGCACACCGCACATGCCCATGGCCGTGCTGGTGGAGGGCCGTTTCCGATCGGCCTTCAGCGACCGCCTGCCCACCGAATTCATCAACGACCCCAGTGTGGGCTTCCGCGAGAAGGGCGCCCCCACCGCCCAGATCATGGTGGGCGACGGGGATGTGATCGGCAACCGGGTGGACCAGGCCAAAGGCATGTACTTCACCCTCGGCTTCGATCGGTATGCCAACTCCAAGATCTACGGCAATCGGGAGTTCATCATCAATGCCATGAACTACCTGCTCGATGACCGGAGCCTGATCAGCATACGTTCCCGGACGATCACCCTGCGCCAGTTGGATCCCGACCGCATCGTGGTGGACCGCGGGCGCTGGCAACTGTTCAACACCGCTCTGCCGGTGATCATCGCCGTGCTCCTTGGCCTGGCGTTCCAAGCCTGGCGCCGCCGGCAAGTGACCCGTAATACATGAACCGTCGACTGCTCCTCCTTCTTGTGGCATTGGCCTTGGGCGGCCTGGCCTGGTGGCTCATGCGCAACGATGCACCCACCACCCTCGACAGGCCCTTGAGCGACTTCGCCGTGCCCGATACTTCGGGGGTCACCCGGATCTTCATCTCCGACACCAAGGGTGGCGCCAGCGTGGACCTGCGGCGTACCCCGACCGGATGGACACTGAACGACCTGTACAGGGCCAAACAACATGAGGTGGACCTGCTGCTGAAGACCTTCATACGGGTGGAGGTGAAAAGCCCGGTGCCCAGTGCGTTACAACCCAAGACACTGCGCGTGATGGCCTCCACGGCCAAGCGGGTGGAGATCTACGAAGGAGGCGACCGCCCATCGAAGATCTGGATCGTGGGCCACGGCACCAAGGACCACTTCGGCACCTTCATGCTCCTGGAAAAACCTGGACTGGGCCGAAGCAATGCGCCTTTCATCATGGGCATGGGTGGGTTCACCGGCATTCTTTCCACGCGTTTCCATACCGACCTGGACCACTTCCGCAGTGCCGACTTCTTCAAGGTGGCGGACATGCGTGACATCGCCACGGTGCAGGTGGAAACGCCGGCTGCTCCCGCGAACGGTTACCGGATCGAACAAAGCGCGGAAGGCCGGTTCTCCCTGAAGGACAAGGATGGACGTGCCGTACCCTTCGATACCACCCTGGTGCATGGGGCCATACTCCCGTTGAAACAGACTTATTACGAGAAGATCGAACGGTGGGCCCCGGCCAAACGGGATTCCTTGTTGCGCACCACACCCAACCTGGTGCTCACGATCACCACCCGCGATGGCACCTCCACCCGCGGCAAGTTCTGGTTCCGTGCCTACAAAGGAGAGGAACCGCCGTTCGGTGTGCCCCGCCCCTTGTACGACCCCACATACATGGATGCCCTGGTCCAGGACAGCCTGCATGTGCAGATGCAACGACCAGCCTTTGAACGCCTCTTTCAACCCATCAACGCCTTCCGGCCATAATGGCCAAGCGGGCTGTGGATAACCCGGCCCGGCTGTTGATAAGTGTGCCTGTGGCTGGAAATGGCCCCGGCTACCTTTGACCAATTCCAAAAACGCCCTTCGCCACCGATGAAATTCATCGTTTCCAGCACTGCCCTGCTCAAGCAACTACAGCTTCTTCAAGGGGTGCTCGCCAGCAGCAATACCCTCCCGATCCTGGACAATTTCCTCTTCGAGATCGACGGAAAACAATTGACGGTGACCGCCAGTGACCTGGAGACCACGATCACAGCGACGTTGGCCGTGGAGGCCAAGGAAAAAGGCACGGTGGCCATCCCGGCCCGGCTGTTGTTGGATACGTTGAAAGCCTTCCCTGAGCAACCGCTCACCTTCAGTATCGATGCCAAGCATTTCGGGGTGGAGATCAACAGCGACCAGGGCAAGTACAAGATGACCGGCTTCAACGGGGCCGAGTTCCCGCGCAGCCCGCAGCTGGAGGAAGCCGTGCAGATGAACCTGCCAGCAGGCACCCTGGCCACCGCCATCAACAAGACCATCTTCGCCACCGGCAACGACGACCTGCGCCCGGTGATGAGCGGGATCCTCTTCGAGATGACCGAAGAGGATATTCGCTTCGTGGCGACCGATGCACACAAGCTGGTCCGTTACAAGCGCACCGATCTGCAAGCGCCGAAGGCCGCCTCCTTCATCGTGCCCAAGAAACCGTTGAACCTTCTGAAGAACACCCTGGCGGGCACCAATGCGGAGGTGACCATCGAATTCAACGAGAACAACGCCGCCTTCCGCTTCGACAACACGGTGCTCGTTTGCCGCCTGATCGACGGCCGATACCCGAACTACGAGGCGGTGATCCCGAAGGCGAACCCGAACAAACTCACCATCGACCGCGCCGCCTTCCTGAGCTCGATCCGACGGGTGTCCATCTTCGCGAACAAGACCACCCACCAGGTGCGCCTGCACATCAATGGCAGTCAACTCGCGGTGAGTGCCGAGGACCTGGATTTCGCCAACGAGGCCAATGAGAAGCTCACTTGCGCCTACGAGGGCGACGAGATGGCCATCGGCTTCAACTCCCGTTTCCTGATGGACATGCTGAACAACATCGGCACCGAACATGTCGTGCTGGAGATGAGCGCCCCGAACCGGGCCGGCATTCTGCTTCCGGGCGAACCGGGCGAGGCCGGCGAGGATGTGTTGATGCTGGTGATGCCCGTGATGTTGAACAATTGACCCGATCCGGCACGGGATCCGCAACTCCTTTCCCGCAACACGCCACTATGAAACAGATCTCCATTGCGCTGGTGCTCTTCCTGACGATGAGCGCACACACCTGCAACAAGAAGACCGCCGAAGCAGCCGGAAATGGTGATGCTGGTGCCGGTATGGCCAACCTGGCCAGCATGACGGATACCAAGTGGGTATTGCAGACCTTGAAGGGCAACCACTTCACCATGCCCGAAGGGGTGGAAGCGCCATGGCTGCGTCTGGTGAAGGCCGAGAACCGGATCGAGGGGTTCACCGGTTGCAACCACCTGCTGGGCCAGTTCTCCCTGGCCGGTGATCAGGTCTCCTTCCCCGGCATGGGCTCCACGAAGAAGTATTGCGAGCCCACCCAGGCCATTGAGAACTCCTATGTGGGCGCCCTGAACAAGGTCCAGCAGTTCAAGGTGGTCGACGGTGTGCTGCACCTGATGGGTGAGACCGGCGCCGACCTGGCGACCTTCACGAAGGAGTAGGGTCCGACCCGCTCTTTTCC
>JADLAI010000026.1 GCA_020848295.1 Flavobacteriales bacterium | reverse complement strand
ATGAGTCCAGGAGGGGAGTCCCGTTCGGAGCAGACGCCTTCCCGCTTGGATCCCGGGACCATGGTGAGAACCTGGTCCCGGCTTTTTTGGGTACAGGTTGAAAAGCGGAAGCCCTCCGGCGTGGAGGGCTTCCGTGTTCTAAGGGGTCGGGAGGATCAGTAGTAGACCAGCCGCCGCACCTTGGTCACGTGCTTCGCGAGGCGGATCACCTGCTTGGTGTAGCCGAATTCGTTGTCGTACCAGGCATAGAGCACGGCACTTTTTCCGTCCGCTGCCACGATCGTCGCATTGCTGTCGAAAACACTACAGCACGTATCGCCGATGATGTCGCTGCTCACCAGCTCCGGGTCGACCTGATAGTGGATCTGGTTCACGAGATCGCCCGTGAGTGCAGCCTTCCGGATCAGGTCATTCATGCCTTCCACGCCACCATCGATGGGCTTCTTCAGGGTAAGATTCATGATCGCCAGGGAGCCGTTCGGTGTGGGGACACGCACGGCGTTGGCGGTCAACTTATCCTTCAAGCTCGGAATGGCCTTGGAGACCGCGGTACCAGCGCCGGTGGAGGTGATCACCATGTTGATGGCCGCACTGCGACCACGTCGCGGGCCCTTGTGGTAATTGTCCAGCAGGTTCTGATCGTTCGTATAGGCGTGAACGGTCTCGATATGTCCTTTCTCGATGCCCAGATTGTCCTCCACCACCTTCAGCACGGGGCAGATGGCATTGGTGGTGCAACTGGCCGCACTGAACACCTTCTCGTTCTCGATGTCCAGGTCTTTGTGGTTGATGCCATAGACCACGTTCGGTACCTCCTTGCCCGGAGCGGTGAGAAGCACCTTGGCCACGCCCTTGCTCTTCAGGTGGCGTTCCAGATCGGCGCGCTTGGTGAAGGCACCGGTGTTGTCGATCACCAGGGCATTGTTGATGCCGTACTGGGTATAGTCGATGTCCTCCGGGTTCGCGGCCGCGATCAGCTGCACCTGCTGGCCATTGATCACGATCTGCTTGTTGGGGATGTCCTCGATCACCGTGCCTTTGAATGCGCCGTGTACGCTGTCGTTGCGGAGCAGTGCGGCTCGTTTCACGATCTCGGCGTCGGTCAGGGAGCGGGTCACGATGGCGCGCAGGCGAAGCTGTTGCCCCTTGCCGGCCTGTTTCACCAGCTCGCGGGCTGCGATGCGACCGATCCGCCCGAATCCATAAAGCACGACATCCTGTGGTTTGAACTTGTGCTTGTCCTGCCCGATGAAGCCGCTCAGGTGGTCGTTGAGGAAATCGGCGATCGGTTTCTTGCCTGAGGTCGTGTACTCATGTGTGAGCTTACCGATATCGATCTTGCTCGGTGCCAGGTCCAGCGCGAGCAGCCCACGGGCCACGTCGGCGGTGGTGTACACGTCCACGGGCTTCTTCACGACCTGGTCGGCATACTTGAAGAGTTTGATCACTTCAGAGATACTGATGTCAAGCAGGTGGTTGCGGAAGAACACGAGCTCCACGCCTTTGCCGTACATCAACTGGCCGACCGAGTTGATCAGGTCCACCGCGGCACGTTCACGGTCCACATGTTCCTTCAGTCCGGCTTCGTATCCGGTAGCAGCTACTGTCTCCATTAGCGGGTTGGGGTGAGGGATTGGGGTTTTCAGGTAAAACATAAGGGGGCCGCGAAGCCCCCTCTATTGGATCAGCCCAAGTAAGCTTTGAGCAGCTTGCTTCGGCTGGTATGCCTTAGTCGTCGAATGGCCTTTTCCTTGATCTGGCGCACGCGCTCGCGGGTAAGGTCGAACTTGGCGCCGATCTCTTCCAAGGTCAGGCCGTGGTTGATCCCGATGCCGAAGAAGAGTTTCACCACGTCGCGTTCGCGTTCGGTGAGGGTACACAGGGCACGTTCGATCTCCTTGGCCAGTGATTCATTGAGCAGCAGTCGGTCGGCCGGGGCGCTGTCGTTGTTCGGTAGCACGTCCAGCAGGCTGTTGCTCTCACCTTCCACGAAGGGGGCATCCATGCTGATGTGGCGGCCGCTCACCTTCATGGTATCGCTCACCTTCTCGGCGGGCAGGTCCAGGAACGTGGCCAGTTCATCGGCGCTGGGTGGGCGCTCATACTCCTGTTCCAGTTTGGCGAAGGCCTTGTTGATCTTGTTCAGGCTGCCCACCTGGTTCAGTGGCAGGCGCACGATGCGGCTTTGCTCGGCCAGGGCCTGGAGGATGCTCTGGCGGATCCACCAGACCGCGTAGGAGATGAATTTGAAACCGCGGGTCTCATCGAAGCGTTGGGCGGCCTTGATCAGACCGAGGTTGCCTTCGTTGATCAAGTCAGGCAGGCTAAGACCTTGGTTCTGGTATTGTTTGGCCACCGATACCACGAAACGGAGGTTGGCTTTCACCAATTTCTCCAGCGCCAGTCCATCACCTTCCTTGATGCGCCGGGCCAATTCCACCTCCATGTCGGCGGTGATGAGGCCTTCCTTGCCGATCTCCTGAAGGTACTTGTCCAGCGACTGGCTTTCCCGGTTGGTGATCGACTTGGTGATCTT
>JADLAI010000025.1 GCA_020848295.1 Flavobacteriales bacterium | reverse complement strand
TCGCCCCACACCACGAAGGCGGGCATGGTCCACATGTAGCGGTGGTGCGCATACTGGTCCTCGCGCTTGATCAGGTCATCGAGCAGGGCCAGGTACACGGGCCGCCGCTCCTTACCGGCCTCAAAGAGCTGCTTCAGCGCGAAGCGCGGGATCTTGCGTGGCTCGTAGAGGATGCCGTTTATGTTGCGCTGGAAATCATCCGGGGTGGCTGGACTGAAGTAGTCGCGCACACCGCCCGGGGCACCGAGCGCAATGGTCGCGCTGTCCGCAAGAGCCTTGGTGTAGGTATTGGCCGGTCCGTCATGGATCACCACCACGCGGGTGCGATCGGGCCGCTGCTCCGCGAAATTGGCTGCCATGGCTCCGCCGTAGGAACTACCCACCAGGTACACGGGCTCCTGCACACGCAAGCTGTCGAGGATGGCTCCGAGGTGCGCCACCTGCGCATCCACGCTGTTGCCGCTCCAGGTATTGGTGCTGCCTCCGTGACCGATGAGATCGGGGATGATGAGGTCGTAGGTGGCGCTGAGCGGCGCGGCGTTGCCCGCCCACATGGCCGCGCTGGAGGTGACGCCGTGTACCAACATCAGCTTCGGCTTGCCGGTGAACGGCGCGCTCAACACGTGCATGGGGCCGTTGGGTCCGGCGAACGTGTGCTCGGCAAGCCCTGCCTTCTTGAACTCCTTCTGGGTGTGGCGAGCCTGCATCCTCACCACGTTGCAGGCGGGGAGCGTGAGGGTAATGATCGGAACGAACGCAAGCGTTGTACGGAGGGTTGATCGCATGAACGAATGTATGTACCCCGCCATGAGGACGTGGGGAGTACGCATCAGGCCTTTCAACCCAACACACCTGATCGCGGTCGGTTCATTCCCGGACCAGCCGCAGCCTCCAGCCCACGCGCGGAACCTCACAGAAGTATGCGCCAGCCGGCCAATCCCGCATGTCCACCCCATCGCCGTATCCACCATCGAAGCGCACCGCCCCGGCGATGTCGCGCACGATGACCCGTTCATCCGCATGCAGTCCCGCGATATGGGCAGTCCGCGCAGTGGGAACCGGGTGTACCAGTGAACCCGCGACAGGGCCCGGTTCCTGAACGCCGTTCACCACGCAGGTAGGGGTCCAGGATAGGTCGTTCGTCCGCACAGGCGTGCTCAACACGGTTGTGGTGGGCGTGAAGGGCGCATTGGTCATCACATGCGTGGTGATCGTTGGGGTGTGGGGCATGGATGTCACCGTACTTACGTCCACGAAGTCACACGACTCACCCACACTGTTGAAGGTGATCACCTTGTCCTGCGTGAGCAGCTTCAAGCCGCCAAGGCTGTTGATGTGGAAGCGCTGAACGACATCACCCGCTATCTGGTAGCGTCGCGCGCCCACCAGTGTGCCATCGGCTTGCAGGTCCAGCACCATGGCATGGTAAAAGGCGTCCTCGCCCGCCACCATGAGGCCACCACCCGGCAACTCGACCACCGTTTTCAGCGTCAACCCTCCGCTCGCGTCGGCGTAACGTCGGCACCAGAGCACGCTGCCATCGCCTGCCAGCTTCAGCAGGCACCCCTCGAAGGTCGAGGCACCGGTGCTGAAATACGCGGCCAGCAGGAAGTTGCCGTCACTGGTGGGGATCAGCGAGAACGTCACCTCCGCCTGGCTCGTGCTGCTGCTGGCCAGCATGTCATAGAACTTCATCCACGTGGCACCGGTCAGGTCGGTGCGCATCAGCATCAGGCTTCGATCCCAATTGGTCGGGTCGAACGCACCCGCACCGTATAGCGTGTGTTCATCCGTGGCGGACGCGATGGCACCGGACACGTTGTAGAGCACACCGGCCGGTGCGGTCATCGCCTGGCCGTTCCATGTGGCACCGCTCTCCTCACCGAAGAGCCGGTAGGAGCCGGAGGCAAGCATGCCGCCTCGTTTGGTGTACGCCGTGAACGACGAGCCGGATGGGATCACGGCTGCTATCTGGTCCTGAAAGAAGCCCACGCCATTGATGCCGTCGATGGACCGGCTCCAATCTGTAGCAAAGGTGCCGGTGAGGTGGGTGATGAACGCGTACGAAAGGCCCGCGCTCGACTGGCTGCCGCACAGGGCGTATCCCGTACCCAGCGGGTCGGCATCGTTCAGGAAGGTCACCCAGCTGTGGCCGCGAAAAGCTGATGCGCCGTTCAAGGTATGGTCGGGCGCGGTGTTGAGCAGGGCGACGTGGGTGGAATCCCAGCCGAACTTCCGTTCGCATATGTACAACGTGCCGCCACCGCCGAGGTCGAGCGGCTGCACACCTTGTGAGGCACCCGTTGGGTCCAGTTGGTAGTTCGTCTGGGCCTGGGCCGTGGCCGGGGAGCCGATCAAGGTGGCCAGCATCAAGGATGTGTATCGATGGCACATGTGCGTACGATTTCCCGAAAGTTGACCAAGGTGCATCCACCGGACAATGACGACGCGCATGGTCCAGGCCCCATCCCCGTCTCCTTGACGGCCATCATTCCTACGTCGCCTGCGGACGGTGTATCGCGGTGAGGCCGGGCACCCCCGCCAATGAGGATGGGCCGCGATGCGGCCCATCCTCATTGCGATCCCACACGGTTCAGTTCTTCACGAAGGTCCGGTTGGCGATGGTACCGTCCGCGAAGCGCAACCGCCCCACATACATCCCATCGGCCAGGGTCCGTACGTCCACCTGCACCTGGCGACCGATCACGTTCTCGTGCGCGCGCACGCGGCCGCTCAGGTCGATCACTTCGAACTCCCGCAACTCGCGGTCGGCGGCGATCGTCAACACGTCCGTGGCCGGCGATGGCGCCAGTGTGAATGTGATTTCCGTGCCCGCTTCATGAACGCCGGTGAACGCACCGAATTCTAAGTCGTCCACCCATACGGTGCTGCCGGCCACTCCACCACCGGTGCTGGACATCACCGTGACGACCGCCGTATCGGGGTAGTCAGCCGTGAGCCAGGTGATCGGAATGCTGAACGAGCCCCAGCTGCTTTGCGAACCCGGGGCGATGGTCATCACGCCGCCGCCCACGGAGGTCTGCGCGCCACCCACCCACTTGGTGAACGATGCGGCGATGGTGCCACCATCGCCAGCGGGGATGTTGTACTGGTACATGCCGTTCATCGCCGCGGGCCGCGAGGCGTACGGAAAGCCGGCGGCCGACATATCGCCCGTGAAGAGGAACCCCGGCAGGATGCCGACGCCGGTCACGCTCAGGGTCGTCACCTTAGCAAAGGAGGCTCCCACGGCGCCGGGCGAACCCTCTTCGCAATTCAGGGTGCCATCTATGGGAAAGGAGATCGTATTCCAGGTGACCCAGCCATCGGGGTCGTCATAGCCCATGCCTGAAGGGCTCCAGGTCTCAAAGCCGCCATTGGGTATTTGCGCGCAGAGCAGCGCAGGGACCAGGAAACCGTTCGCAAGAAGGAGTAGATGCTTTCTCATGGACCGGAGGTTTAGGTTATGGTACAAAGATGAGGCGTGACCGGGGGGGTGAGGAAAGGAAAATATCAACCGAACGACACACCCGGACAACGAGTCGCCGAGGTGCCAGGCGCCTGCCCGGGAGCCACTATGGCGCTCGTTGGATCACCCTGGTGACGCATCCTTCCGAGCATCCACCCCACGCGATCGAAAGACCACGGGGACAAAGGGCTCCACGTGCATGCGGGCGCTGCGCATGGGGCTGCCGGCACCAGCGAGCTGACCGCCATCAGCCTTGGTGCCATACCCCACCACATCCACACGTCCGGCCCGGCCCACGACACCGCGCTGCGAACAGGTGCCCAGGGGCCATCCCGGCCCGAAAGCCTGCCTTCAAGGGGTTGATCGGCATGAAATGACAACCCTGCCTTGTTCCAACGCCCTTCATACCATGAGAACCTTGTTCGGTACCGCCCTGCTCTGCGCGTCCCTTCCGAAGGCAGCACAGGTACAATTCAATGACCCTGGCTTCGAGCAGTTCGGTATCGGATGGGTGATACCATCTACGCATTCAATACCAGCCGATCCGCTTAGCCTCTTTCCGGATGCCTTCTCCGCGAAACAGGTTCCGTAGGCCCCGCTACGCAACCTGTTTCGCGTATCGTCCTCCGAAAAGATCACGGCGCGGCTCTTGGCCGGCCTTGAATGCGTAAATGGTAT
>JADLAI010000024.1 GCA_020848295.1 Flavobacteriales bacterium | reverse complement strand
ACCTGCTCTACTTCATGCCCTGCCCGAAGAGCCCGCACGGATGCGATGTGGACCCCACGGGCGAGTTCATCGTGGGCAGCGGCAAACTGGCCGCCACGCTGCCGGTGTTCTCCTTCACCAAGATGCAGAAGGCGATCACCGACAAGGATTTCGACGGTGATTTCGTCGGCATCCCCGTCCTGAAGTACGAGAGCGTGCTGCACGGCGAGGTGAAGAAGCCCGGCCTCGGGCCCTTGCACACCGAGTTCGACAACAACGGTTTCGCGTACAGCTCCATGTTCGTGAGCAGCGAGATCGTGAAGTGGAATGTGAAGACCCTCGAAGTGGTGGACCGCGTGCCCACGTACTACTCGATCGGCCACCTGTGCGTGCCCGGCGGCGATAGCCAGAAACCCTGGGGCAAGTACGTGATCGCATACAACAAGATCACCAAGGACCGCTACCTGCCCACCGGCCCCGAACTCACCCAGAGCGCGCAGCTCTTCAGCATCGATGGCGACAAGATGGAGTTGTTGCTGGACTTCCCCACCACCGGTGAGCCGCACTATGCGCAAGCCGTGCCCGCCGAATTGATCAAGGAGAAGTCCACCCGCTTCTTCAAGATCGATGAGAACAAGCACCCCTACGTCACCAAAGGCGAGAAGGAGGCCCGCGTGGTGCGCGAGGGCAACAAGGTGCATGTGTACATGACCTGTATCCGCTCGCACTTCGCCCCGGACAACATCGAAGGCGTGAAGCTGGGCGATGAGGTTTACTTCCACGTGACCAACCTGGAGCAGGACTGGGATGTTCCCCATGGTTTCGCGATCAAGGGTGCGCCCACAGCCGAACTGTTGATCATGCCGGGTGAGACGCAGACCTTGAAGTGGGTGCCGCAAAGCGTGGGTGTGAAACCCTTCTACTGCACGGACTTCTGCAGCGCGCTTCACCAGGAAATGCAGGGATACCTCCGCGTATCCCCAGCGGGCAGCAACGTTCCGCTGAAGTTCGAGACCCGTTCCGTGGACGCAGGCTCGTAGTAGCGCCCGTTCAGTTGTTTCCATGTTGACAACGGCGGGCGCAAAGCCCGCCGTTGTCACAAACACCCTACGCTCATGAACCCAGTTCCCCGCCTCCGGATCAGCACCCGGATCCTCATCGCACTTGCGGCCCTGTCCATCGGGCTCCTGCTGGTGGTACCCATCTGGCGCATCGATATGATGGCGCCACAATACCCCGAAGGCCTTGCCCTCCAGATCTACCACGACCGGTTCACGGGCGATGTGGATAAGATCAACGGGTTGAACCACTACATCGGCATGGCGACGATCCACAACGAGATGTTCCCGGAGTTCGCCATCATGCGCTACGCCTTCTACCTGCTGATCGGGTGGGGCCTCGTTGTTTCGGTGGTCGGGCGTCGCGGCGGCCTGTTCACCTGGCTCCTGGTCCTATTCGCCTACGTGACCTGGGCCATGTGGGACATGTACTCATGGGGCTACAAATACGGGCACGACCTTGACCCTCATGCGGCGATCAAGGTGGAAGGCATGGCCTACCAACCACCGCTCTTTGGCCATAAGAAGCTCTTGAACTTCGATGCCTGGTCGCTGCCGGACACTGGTGGGTGGATCCTTTTCATCGTGATCAGCCTGGTGTGCATCCTCTGGTTCACCGAATGGCGATGGCCCCGTAAGGAAGGAGGTAGGCCGATCCAACACGTCGGGCCGACCGGCACGGCCATGTCAACGGCAGTGGCCGCCATGGTGCTGATGCTCATCACCGCCGGCTGTGGCGTGAGCACCACGCCATCCGTCGATTTCGGCAAGGCGGAATGCGCCTATTGCCGCATGAACGTGGTGGACCAACAATACGCTTCGGCGATCATCACACAGGGCGGCCGCACCTACCCGTTCGATTCGCCCGAATGCATGGTGCAGCACGTGGCCGAGGGGACGATCGCCGAGGCTCAAGTGAGCGGTTGGTGGGTCTGTGACCACGCACGGCCGGGCACCTTCATCGATGCCACCACCGCCCTGTACCTGCATGCCCCCACGCTCAAGAGCCCGATGAACGGCAATACGGCGGCCTTCGCCACGGAGGAGGAGCGTACTTCCGCGATGAAGGACCACCCTGGCGATGCACTCGATTGGAACGCGGCCCGGACCCTGCTCACCAGCCGCTGACCATGATCCGTACGCTCATCCTGCTCTCCAGCCTCACCATCGCCCAGTGTGGCATGGCGCACATCTGCGAGGTCCGCAGTGGTGGATCCATCACCCAGGCACTGGCCACCACCATGGATTGTGACACCGTGCGGGTAAGCGCAGGGCACTACCAAGAAGGTACCATCACCATCGAGAGGCCCGTGGTGCTGCTTGGCGAAGGCTGGCCGGTGATCGACGGGGATGGCAAGGGCGAGGTGATCGTGGTGAAAGCCTCGCACGTGACCATCCAGGGATTCGTGGTCCGGGGCACGGCCATCAGCGATGTGAACGATAATGCGGCGATCAAGTGCATCAGTGTGTCCGACATCACCATTTCGGGCAATCGGGTCGAGGACAGTTTCTTCGGTGTCTACCTGAGCAGTGTGGCGCGTGCCTTCGTACAGGACAATCGTGTGATCGGCAACGCGTCGACCCCGGAAGGTCGGCGGGCCAACGGCATCCACCTGTGGAAATGCGCACATATTTCGGTGGAGCGCAACACCGTGATGCACCATCGCGACGGGATCTATCTGGAATTCGTTACCGATTCACGGATAGAAGGGGATACCAGTGCGCATAACTCCCGGTACGGTCTTCACTTCATGTTCAGTCACCGTGATCGCTACACCCGCAATGTGTTCCGCGACAATGGGGCCGGCGTGGCGGTGATGTTCACCCACGACGTGATCATGTCCGACAACCACTTCGAAGTGAACCGCGGGGCCAGCGCATACGGATTGCTGCTGAAGGAGATCAATGATGCGACCATCACCGGAAATGTGTTCGCTGACAACACGGTGGGCATCCTGATCGATGGGTGCAACCGCGCGCAAGTGAAGGACAATCGCTTCCACGCCAACGGCTGGGCCGTGCGGTTGCTGGCCAACAGCCTGGATTGCGTGTTCGAGGGGAACCGCTTCCGATCCAACACCTTCGACATGACCACCAATGGCGACCTGGTGAAGAGCACATTGAAGGGGAACTACTGGGACCGGTACCGGGGTTATGATCTGGACCACGACGGTCACGGCGACATCCCGCACCGCCCGATGAGCGTGTTCGGGCTTGTGACCGAACGGGCCCCCTACGCCATGGTACTCTCGCGTAGCTTGATGGTGAACCTACTGGACCAGACGGAACGTGTCGTGCCCACCCTCACCCCTGCGGCACTTGAGGATAAGTCACCCTTGATGCGCATCGCGAATGGATAGGATCATATTCGAAGGCCTGGGAAAACGGTATGGACGCCAATGGGCCCTGCGTGGTGTGAACGCGCGGTTCGTACCCGGCGAGGTGGTGATGGTGATCGGCCCGAACGGCTCGGGCAAGACCACCTTGATCAAATGCCTGCTGGGGCTGGTTCGTGCCACCGAAGGTGCGATCACGGTGAACGGCACCGCGGTCAGTTCCGATCCCGCGTACCGAGCAGCCATCGGCTACATGCCCCAGCTGGCCGAATTCCCGAAGGAATTGACCGTGGAGCAGCTGCTGCGGATGATGAACGATATCAGAGGCGCACGCACCGGCTCCACGGATGAACGTCTGTTCGCCGAGCTTGGCGTCGAGTCCTTGTTGGACAAACGCGTAAGCGCCCTTAGCGGAGGCATGCGGCAAAAGGTGAGCGCGGTGCTGGCCTTCCGGTACAGGCCGAACATCCTGGTGCTGGACGAACCCACCGCGGGGCTTGATCCGGTGAGCGCCGGTCGCTTGCTGGATGCGGTATTGCGCGCACGGCGCGAAGGCGCCACGGTGCTCATCACCTCCCACATCATGGAGGAAGTACAACGACTCGGCGATCGTGTGGCCTACCTACAGGACGGGCGCTTGCGCTTCACGCTGGCACCGGAGACCATCACCAGCGCCACCGGGGAATCGGCGCTCTCCCAAGCCCTCCCCAAATACATCTCTCAACTGGCACCTCACGATGTGGAAGGTCTGTAAATACACCCTGCTGGATCTGGCGCGCAACCGGTTCGCCATGGGATACACCATCCTGTTGTTCGCCGTCTCCACGGGCATGTTCATGATCGAGGGGGACAACACCAAGGCCTTGATCACGCTCTCACAAGTGGTGCTGGCACTCACACCCCTGCTGGCCCTGGTATTCACCATCATCTACTTCTACAACCAGTACGAGTTCACCGTGCTCCTCGCAGTGCAGCCCATCGGCAGGCGATCGATCGTACTGGCCCAGTTCCTGGCGGTCAGCTCCGCCTTGCTGGCCGCATTCATGCTCGGTGTCGGTCTTCCGGTGCTGGCCTGGGCCCCAGGAGCGGTGGGCGCCACGCTCCTGGTCTCGGGTGCCGCGCTAACAACGGTGTTCTGTGCGGTCGGAGCATGGATCGCGGTCACGCAGCGTGACCGTGCAAGGGCGGTAGGGATCGGACTGGTGACCTGGGTGTTCCTGGTACTGGTGTACGATTCGTTGCTCTTGTGGTTGATGTTCGCCTTCAGCGACCGGCCCATTGAGCCGTTGATCGTTCCATTGGCCGCGCTCAATCCGATCGACCTTTCCCGTATGCTCATCATGCTGAGGATCGACCTGGCCGCCCTGCTCGGTTACACCGGCGCGGTCTATCACCAGTTCTTCGGCAGCACCGGTGGCATGGTCGTCTCACTCCTCGCACTGATGCTTTGGACCGCCCTGCCATGCTGGTGGGCGGTAAGGGCCTTCGCCCGCAAGGACCTGTGACCCCGGATCAGGCATTCGGCAGGTACGTATTGATGAGGATCATTTGAAGGCATGATGAGGGTCAACCCGTGCATGAGTGGAACAGCGGAACCTTGTAGTGTCAAAACACCATCATCCATGAGAACCAGGAACATGCTCGAAATGTCGACCGCCATGATGGGGCTTGCCCTCCTAATGGCCTGCGGTAGCGGACCCGCCACCGACCCCGTGACAAGTACTGCCACCCCACCCGTCACCGGAGGTGGGCAAAGCACCGTGGTCGATGAGGAGTCCCAGAAGAACGTTGTTGGCATCGCGGTCGGCTCGGCTGACCATAGCACCCTGGTCGCTGCGGTGAAAGCTGCGGAACTGGTGGATGCGCTCAGCAATGCGGGGCCCTTCACGGTGTTCGCCCCCACCAACGCAGCGTTCGAGGCGCTGCCCGCCGGTACGGTGGAGGGCTTGTTGAAGCCCGAGAAGAAAGCCGAGCTCCAGACCATCCTGCAATATCACGTGTACGTCGGTGTTCTGAAGACCGATCAACTGCGCGAAGGGCAGTCCATCGACATGGTGGACGGCGGTAAGGTGAAAGTGACCATGCAGGATGGCGCACCGACCATCAACGGCGCGAAGATCATCGCCAGTGTGCCTGCCAGCAACGGCATCGTACACGTGGTGGATAAGGTGCTACTGCCTGGTTAGACCGTATCAGAAGACCTTCCCTGCAAGGCAGGGCTGGTGAAAGTCAGCGAAGGCGTCCGCAAGGGCGCCTTCGTTGTTCCGTGATGAAGCGCAGACCGCCGCGAACAATGGATCCGGTCGTGTGAACAGATGGAGCCGACATCGGTCCTGGCAGCAGATCGGTGGTCCCTTGGTGT